>CALQLM010000175.1 GCA_943331415.1 Bifidobacterium breve | reverse complement strand
TGGACGCCGGCCTGCGCGGGTGTCACCGACTCCAGATCGGCCGCCGACCAACCCCGAAACGGCCCGCCGGAGGCAGTCAGCACCAGCCTGGCCACCTCCTCGGCCGTGCCGGACCGCAGGCACTGCGCCAGCGCAGAGTGCTCGGAGTCCACCGGAACGATCTGGCCGGGCCGCGCCGCCTTGAGGACCAGCGGTCCACCGGCCACCAGGGACTCCTTGTTGGCCAGCGCCAGCCGGGCGCCCGTGGCCAGGGCGGCCAGGGTCGGCTCCAGGCCCAGTGCGCCGACCAGCGCGTTGAGTACGACGTCGGCCTCGGTGTTCTCGATCAACCGGGTCGCCGCATCGGGTCCGATGTAGGTGACCTCGCCGACCTTGGCCGCGGCCACCTCATCGGCCACCGCGATATTGGTCACGCCGGTCTCGGCGCGCTGGCGGGCCAGCAGGTCAGGGTTACCGCCCCCGGCGGCCAGTCCGACGACCTCGAAGCGATCCGGGTTGTCGGCGATGACCTCCAAGGCCTGCGTGCCGATTGACCCGGTGCTGCCCAGAATCAGTACTCGCAGACGGTTGGCGGGGCTCACCGGGCCCATTCTGCCGGGTCAATCCGCTGCGACGCACCCATCCCGCTCCTGCGGGCGACAACCGGAGGGTTCCGCGGCAGGTGGATGTGACTACGATCACATCGGCAACTCCGAATCGCGCCCCGCGTCGAATTGCCCCTGCGGCCGACGATCGGTCGCGGGTAACCCGATCAATCAGGAGAACCAATCGATGATTTCTCAGCGTTCAGTGCTCACCGCGGCGGGCCTCGCCGCCATTGCGGCCTTGTCACTCTCGGGCTGTTCGACAGCCACCAAGGAGTCGGCGTCGTCGGCGACTGAAAAGGCTTCGTCGGTTGCCGAGTCCGCCACCTCAGCCATCAGCTCAGCGGTCGCTGCGCCCGCCGGAGGTCTCGTCGGAGCGGGCTGCGCTGCATACGCGGAAGCGAACCCCACCGGCCCGGGGTCGGTTGCAGGCCTGGCCGCGGATCCGGTTGCGACCGCCGCGGGTAACAGCCCGGTTCTGACCACGCTCGCCTCGGCGCTGTCGGGCAAGTTGAATCCCGATGTGAACCTGGTGGACACGCTCAACAACGGACAGTTCACCGTGTTCGCCCCCACCGATGACGCGTTCGCCAAGATCGACGCGGCCACCATCGAGAAGCTCAAGACCGATTCAGCCCTGCTGACGTCGATCCTGACCTATCACGTGGTGTCCGGTCAGGCCGATCCGACGCAGGTCGTCGGCGAGCACACCACCGTGCAGGGTGCGCAGTTGAAGGTGACCGGTTCGGGTAACGACCTGATGGTCAACGACGCCGGCGTCGTCTGCGGCGGCATCAAGACTGCCAATGCCACGCTGTACCTGATCGACACCGTCCTGATGCCGCCGGCAGCCCCGGCAGCCACCACGACAACGACGCCGTAAGGCCTCGCGTGACCGCGATTCCTCTCGGCGCGGTCACGGTGTCGCATCAGTAGGGCCAAAGCCGCTGCCCACAGGCTCGACGTCGCAGTACAGTCCGTTGATCGGACGTTGCTCGTTCGTCGCAGCCTGTGGGAGCGGTGTCCCGCTCCCCGAGAGGAGAAGAACAGTGAACGATCTTCTGCAGTCATCGAGCCAGCAGACCTGGCTATGGATCGGAACGATCGGGATGGCACTCGGTGCGATCCTGATCTATGCCCTTGGCAGCAAGGGAAGCCACCACCACCGCGTCGCCAGTGTCTTCGTGTGCGCGATCGCCGCATGCATGTACCTGCTGATGGCCTTCGGTCAGGGCGATGTGATCGTCACCCAGGACAATCTGTTCTTCACTCCGGATGGGGTGGTGGACATTGAAACTGCGTCGCTGGTGTACTGGGCCCGCTATCTGGACTGGGTCTTCACCACACCGCTTCTGTTGATCGGTCTGCTCACGCTCGGCTTGCGGGCAGTCACCGGTGGCGGCGAAGCTGCGCGTGACCGTCTCGGTCTGATCGCGGGTGTCGTCGGCGCCGACGTCCTGATGATCATCACCGGCCTGTTCGGCGCACTGTCGATGAACAGCCAGCATAAGTACATCTGGTTCGCGATCTCGTGCGGGTTCTTCCTCGCCGTGCTGGCCGCGGGCTGGGGTCCGGTCCGGGCAGCGGCGGCGGAGCAGGGCGGCGACGTCGCAGCTCTGTACACCAAGCTGGCAAGCATCCTGACCGTGCTGTGGTTCATCTACCCAATCCTGTGGCTCGCCGGCACCGAGGGCACCGGCACCATCAGTCTCGACCTGGAGGTGATCGTGTTCACGATCATCGACCTGACCGCCAAGGTCGGATTCGGGATCCTGCTGGTCACGGGAGTACATAAGCTCGGAACGCACGCCGCACAGCGCGCCTGAGAGAGCAGTTTGCAGCACTGACAACAAAGAGGGCCGGCCGCGAAAGCGACCGGCCCTCTTTGCGTGCGAAGCGACAAGGCAACATGGACCCATGCCCTCGACGCTGCTGTGGTTCCGCCGCGACCTGAGACTGCGCGACCTTCCACCGTTGCTTGACGCCGCCGCCGACGGCTCCGAGGTACTGGCCTGCTTCGTGCTGGATCCCCGACTGGAGGCCCGCGCCGGTGCGCGCCGCCTGCAATTCCTCGGCGACTGCTTGCGCGGGCTCAACTGCGACCTCGACGGGCGACTGCTGATCACCCGCGGGCGGCCCGAAGAGAAGATCCCGCAGATTGCCGCAACGATCGGCGCCAAATCGGTGCACATCTCGGCCGACTTCAGTCCGTTCGGGATGCGTCGCGACGATGCGGTCGCCGCCGCTCTTTCCGGGATTCCACTCGTCGCCACCGGTTCGCCGTATCTGGTGTCGCCGGGTCGGGTGACCAAGGACGACGGCAGTCCGTACAAGGTGTTCACCCCGTTCTACCGACGCTGGCGGGAAGTCGGGTGGCGCGCGCCTGCGCAGTCCGATCCGGCCGCGGTCACCTGGATTGATCCCGCCCGCATAGCTGCACTCCCCGATCCGGTGAATGCGCCTGATCCCGTTGCAACACTGGATATTCCAGCCGGTGAAGCGGCGGCCCGGCACCGCTGGGCGGAGTTTCTCGCCAGCACCGTTGCGGATTACTCCGCCGACCGCGACCGGCCAGACAAGCCCGGAACCAGTCGGATGTCGGCGCATCTGAAGTTCGGCACCATCCACCCCCGGACCATGGCGGCCGATCTCGGCTCCCCCGATTCCGGACCTGCCGCCTACCTCCGCGAGTTGGCATTCCGTGACTTCTACGCCGCGGTTCTGCATCAGTGGCCGCGCAGCGCGTGGCACAACTGGAACCCTCATTTCGACAGCATCGAACTCGATACCGGTCCGCAGGCGGAAGCCGCCTTCGAGGCGTGGAAGCAGGGCCGGACCGGCTACCCAATCGTCGATGCCGGAATGCGCCAACTCGCCGGGACCGGTTTCATGCACAACCGGGTCCGGATGATCGTCGCGTCATTTCTGGTCAAGGATCTGCACCTGCCGTGGCAGTGGGGCGCACGCTGGTTCCTCGATCAACTCGTCGACGCCGACATCGCCAGCAATCAGCATGGCTGGCAGTGGGCCGCGGGCACCGGGACCGACGCGGCACCATATTTCCGGGTATTCAACCCCATCACCCAGGGCGAGAAGTTCGACCCCGACGGCGATTACGTGCGCCACTGGGTGCCCGAACTCGCCGACGCCCCGGAGGTTCACAAGCTCAAGGCCGGACGGCCCGCCGGATACCCCGAGCCCATCGTCGACCACGCGGCAGAACGCGCCGAAGCGCTGAGGCGGTACGGGCTGATCGGCTGAGGCGGATGTGCCAGAATGACGGCAGTTAAACGTCGACAGGAGGCCGCTATGGTCAAGACCGAGCTGGAGCGTTACTCGGGAGTCGATACGGCCGACGTGCCGTCGGCAGCCTGGGGCTGGAGCAAGATCACCTATCGCACCTGGTACGTGCTGGGCGGTTTCGTCATCGTGTTCCTGCTGGGCATGATGCACGGCAACCACATCGGCCATGTGGAGAACTGGTTCCTGATCACTTTCGCGGCGATTGTCGCGTTCGTGATGGTGCGGGACTTCGTTCTGCGCCGCCGCGGCTTCCTGCGCTAGCCTTCGGCGGCCAGCTGTCCACCGGCTCGATCTAATCGCCTGAGCTCCAGCTACCCGCCTTCGGCGGCTAGCTGTCCACAGGCGGCCGCAATCTCACGGCCGCGGGTGTCCCGAACCGTGCATGACACCCCCTGAGCCAGTACCCGACGAACGAATTCGCGTTCCACCGGCTTGGGGCTGGCGTCCCATTTGCTTCCGGGCGTCGGATTCAACGGACTCAGGTTGACGTGGACCAGCGGGCCCAATGCACGGTGCAGGATCTTGCCCAGCAGGTCGGCCCGCCAGGGCTGGTCGTTGATATCGCGGATGAGTGCGTATTCGATCGATACCCGACGTCCGGTCACATCGGCGTAGTAGCGGGCGGCA
>CALQLM010000174.1 GCA_943331415.1 Bifidobacterium breve | reverse complement strand
TGACGCCGACGCGCTGATCACTCAGCCGACGTCGACCATCAGATGCCGGATACCGGTATGCCGGTTGCTGCGTGTCCATTCCACCGGTGCCACGATCCGCACATCCGAGAATCGCGCCAGTAACTCCTCGAAAAGCACGCGCAGTTCGAGGCGGGCCAGATTGGCGCCCAGGCAGTAGTGCACGCCCTGTCCGAAGCCCAGGTGCGGATTGGGTTTACGGCCGACATCGAACCGATCGGCATGGTCGAAGACAGACTCGTCCCGGTTCGCCGATCCCTCCCACACCAGCACCTTCTGCCCGGCGGTGATCGACTGCCCACCGAGAGTGGTGTCACGGGTGGCGGTACGTCGTTTGGATGGCGATGGCGTGGTCCATCGCACCATCTCTTCAACCGCACCTGACAGCAATTCGGGATCCTCCCTCACGCGCCGGTACTGATCAGGGTGCTGTGCCAAGGCGAGCAGCCCGCCGGCAACCGCATTGCGGGTGGTCTCCGCACCGGCGCTGAACAACAGACTGAAAAACATGTACAGCTCAATATCGGACATCGACGGCGCATCGGGATCTTCAACGGTGGCGTTGGCCACGATGGACAACATGTCATCACCGGGTGCGACACGTTTCTCGGCGATCAGTCGGCTGCCGTAGGCATACATTCGCGAACCGGCATCCTCCACCGACAGCCGACCAACCTCACCCTTGCGGGATCCGCCGAAATCGAAGCTCGGCTCGATGGCCTCGAAGAGCCAGTGCCGTTCCGAGTCAGGTACTCCGAGCAGAATGCAGATCATCTGCATGGGCAACTCGGCGGCCACATCGATGAGGAAATCGAACGGGGTACCGGGCTCGATTGCATCGAGCAGGACCGCCGACCGGGCCCGGAGATCATCCTCGACACGACGGATCATCCGCGGTGTCAGTCCCGAACTGACAAGCCGTCGGATCAGTGCATGCCGCGGGTCATCCATCATGTTGAGCACCTGCCCGGCGATGGGAAGATCCTGCAGCAGAGTGCCGCCGAAAGGGCGTCGCCCTCCGGTCACCGAGGAGTAGGTCAGCGGATCCCGAAGAACAGCAAGGGTTTCGGCGTACGTCGCCACCGACCAGAAGCCTTCTCCGTCGGGGGTGTGCTCGGTGGGCTCGTGCCAGAACACCGGCGACTCACGGCGATGGATCGCAAACAGCGGGTGTGGGAATCCGTCGGCGAAGTGACCCAGATCGGTGAAGTCAATATCCATCAGCCCGAGATTCCTTCGCGACATCGGCTACAGAATCACACCCGGGGCGTATCGGGCCGCTTCCGGATAGGCACTCACCAGTTCGCTGACAGCCGCGACGACACGGTCAACCTGGTCTGCCGCCGCGCCGGTGAACGACTCGGTGTCCGCCAGAGCCGCATCCAGTGCGGCCCGGTTCAACGGCAACCGCGAATCGGCAGCCAAACGGTCGAGCAGATCCGGTTCGGCTCCGCGTTCCCGCATGGCGAGCGCGACAGCTACGGCGTGCTCTTTGATCACCTCATGGGCGGCTTCGCGGCCCATTCCCGCGCGCACCGCGGCGATAAGCACCTTCGTGGTGGCCAGGAACGGCAGATAACGATCCAATTCCCGCTGAATCACCGCCGGGTAGGCGCCGAACTCCGCCAGCACCGTCAGGAACGTCTCTGCTTGGCCGTCGACGGCGAAGAATGCGTCCGGCAGGGCCACCCTGCGCACGACCGAACAGAACACATCGCCTTCATTCCATTGCGCGCCGGCAAGTTCCGCGGCCATCGACCCGTACCCACGCAGCACCACCTGCAAACCGTTGACACGTTCGCAGCTGCGCGTGTTCATCTTGTGCGGCATGGCCGAGGATCCGACCTGTCCCGGTGCAAACCCCTCAGTAGCCAGTTCGTGGCCTGCCATCAGACGGATGGTGTGCGCCAGTGACGACGGCCCGGCGCCGAGCTGCACCAGCGCGGAGACCACGTCATGGTCCAGTGACCGCGGATACACCTGCCCCACACTGTCGAGCACCGAGGTGAAGCCGAGGAATTCCGCGATGCGGCGCTCGAGGTCAGCCAGCCGACTCGGGTCACCGTCGAACAGATCGAGCATGTCCTGCCCGGTGCCCATCGGACCCTTGATACCGCGCAGCGGGTACCGCGCAAGGAGCTCGCCGATGCGGGTGACTGCGATCAGGGTCTCCTGGGCCGCGGAGGCGAACCGCTTGCCCAGAGTCGTGGCCTGGGCGGCGACGTTGTGGCTGCGGCCTGCCATCACCAGGTCCCGGTAAAGCACGGCTCGGTCGGCCAGCCGGGCCGCGATGGCCACGCCGCGGGCATGGACGAGGTGCAGTGACTGTCGAATCTGCAGCTGCTCGACGTTCTCGGTCAAATCGCGACTCGTCATGCCTTTGTGGACGTGCTCGTGGCCGGCCAGGCCATTGAACTCCTCGATCCGGGCTTTGACGTCGTGTCGCAGCACCCGTTCGCGGGCCGCGATCGACTCAAGATCGACCTGCTCGACAACCCGCTGGTAGTCGGCGATCGCCGCGTCGGGCACCTCGACACCGAGTTCTCGCTGCGCCCGAAGCACGGCCAACCAGAGCCGCCGTTCGGCGACGATCTTGGCCTCCGGCGACCAGATCGCCACCATCTCGGCACTGGCGTACCGATTGGCCAGCACATTGGGGATCGCGGCGCGGGTGGTCACAAACACACAGCTTACGGTTTGGGGTGTGTACTTCGTGGGAGTCGACCTCGCCTGGGGTCAACGCAGTCCGACCGGTGTGGCCGTCCTGGACAGCCGGGGTTCGCTCTGCCACGTCAACGTGGCCGGTGATGACGACGATGTCCTATCCCAGCTTCAGCCCTTCGTCGGCGGTGAGTGCGTGGTGGCCGTCGATGCGCCCCTGGTGGTGATCAACCCGTCCGGCAACCGGCCGTGCGAGGCCGCGTTGAACCGGGACTTCCGCCGCTTCGACGCCGGGGCGCACCCTGCGAACACCGGTCTGGCCTGGTTTGCCGACGGTGGGCGCGGGGCACGGCTGTGCGAAACACTCGATCTTGATCTCAATCCGCGCTCATCGTCACCGCGCCACGCCCTGGAGGTCTATCCGCATGCCGCGAGCGTGGTGCTGTTCGGCCTGAACCGCACGCTGAAGTACAAGCAGAAGGCCGGGCGCGACTTTCCGGATTTGCAGGCGGAGCTGCTGCGGCTGATGAACCTCATCGAGGGTTTACAGTCGGCAACCCCGACGCTGGACGTCGCAGTCCCAGCATGGAACGAACTCAAGACCAGCGTGGAGGTGGCGACCCGCAAATCGCACCTGCGCCGCGTCGAGGACCCCGTGGATGCGGTGTTGTGTGCCTACATCGCCCGATACGCCAGCGAGCGGCCCACCGATGTGACCGTGTACGGGGACACCGAGACCGGATGCATCGTCACCCCGACTCCCGTCAGGCCCGCAGACCCGTCCACGCCTCAGACGTACCGGTGAGTTGACTGACCTCGTCGAGGAATCGGCGCACCTTGGCGGGGTTCTCCTCGCGTTGCCAGCCGAAGGTGGTCGGGCGTTGAGCGCGATCGTGCCAGAAATGGCCGGGCTCCGACGGAGGGCGGGTTGCCACCAACCACACCGCGGTGTCAGCTCCGTCAGCCACCTCCCGCAACAGTGGCCTGGTGATGACACGGAACCGCGGCAGATATTCGGCCACGCCCGGGGTATCCACCCAACCCGGGTGCATGCTCTCGACCCGAATGTCGGTTCCGGCCAGTCGCCGCGCCCAGGAATCGGCGAGCACCACCTGCATCCGTTTGGTGCGGGCGTAACTGCGAACCCCGTTGGAGTCGCGACTGGACTCCAGGTCGTCGACAACCAGTGGGGTGCTGTACATACCGCCTGAGGACACGAACACCACCGAGGCCCCGCGAGCAGCGCGCAGCAGTGGCAGCAGCAGCTCGGTCATCAGATGCGGCCCGAGGATGTGGGTGGCCAACTGCACCTCATGACCCTCACGAGTGAGGATGCGCTCTTTGGGCATCAGGCCGGCGTTATGCACCAATCCGTTGAGCGCGGGGACCCGGCTGGTGAAGTCCGCGCACCAGTCCCGCACCGCCTCAAGGTCGGAGACATCGCACACCTCGCCCACCACATCCGCACCGGGAACCTCGTCGGAAATCGCGGCCACACATCGACTCACCTTGTCGGCGTTGCGGCCGAGCAGATACACCGTGGCTCCGAGTTCGGCGAACGCGCGGGCCATCGCCAATCCGATGCCGGCCGTTGCCCGCTCCGGCCGGTGTGCCCGGGTGGATATGGTGACCGCGTTGGTGTGCGCGGTCGATGGCGCCGTGGTTTCGGCACTGGTCGCCGATACCGAAGGGCCGCGGGAATCAGCTCGTGCGACGCTTATCGATGTGATCGACGTACTTGCCCCCATCAACGAACGGGTCTGATGGTGGACTTCTGGGCGCTGACTCGTCCGGTGACGGACCTGCTCGACGGCGCGATGGATCGCTCGCTGGTTCTCGGCTATACCCGCATC
>CALQLM010000173.1 GCA_943331415.1 Bifidobacterium breve | reverse complement strand
TGTCAGCCTTACCGGTGCGGTGCCGGTCGGCATCGTCGGCGATGCCGGCGCATGGGTGAAGGTGAACCGCTAGTTGACCCGTCCGGCCGAACGAGCCCGTGCCGGCCTGGTCTTGGCGGCATCACCTGTGCTCTTGGCCGCCGCCGCGAGTGGCCGGCGGTTGGGGGCTGACCGGGGCCTGACGGCCCGGGCTGCGGCGGTGGCCGCGCCGACTGCGGGAGAGACCGTCGGGATGGGGGAAGTGGTCACCCCCGGGCCGCCGGTGAGGTCGCTGTAGACGGCCTCGCGAAGAACCTGAATCGCACCGATGGTGTTGCCCAGCGCGGTCTGGATGCTCGCGCTGATCGGCGCCAGGCCGGCCTGCAGGGCGGTGACGATGTCACCGGTGTCGGCCAATGTCTGGCCGAAAGCCGTGATAGCCACCAGGCCGGAGATGATGGTGTTCCGCACCCCGGTCAGGACCTGCTCGGCGACACCAAGGGTGCCCACGAGGGCGTCGGTGACTGCCTGGCGGGCCCGGCCTCGGGTGGCATCGAACTCGTACCCGCCGAAGGGCTGGCGGGGGGCCGCGAGGAGGGCGAAGGTGTTGTCGGCCGGAATCTGGAAGGCGAGCACGCCCACGCCCAACGCCTGGGTGATACTCAGGCCTGACTGCACCGCGCCCACGATGGCGAACGGGCTCGCCAGCAGTCCCGCTGCGAACCCGACAGCGCCCCACCCGGTGAACGGTGACACCTCCACCGACGGCGGACTGACCGGTCCGATGCAGACCACGCATTGGGCGGTGCTGCCGATCAGGATCGGCGCGAGTGCCACGCCATCGCCGAGCAGATTGATCAAGATCTGGTAGGGAATGGCACCCAGTGCAGGTGCCGCGGTCAGTTCGATCCCGGGAATCTGGACAGTGGGAATCTGGACAGTGGGCAGGTGCACCTCGGGGGCCGGTGCCACCGGACTGATGGCTACTACCGCGGCACCGGTCAGTGCGAGGCTCGCGGTGAACACTGAACGGATAGCTGTGAACATCCCCAAACCTCTCCTCCCGGGTTCTTTCCCGATGCCGGAACAATACCCAGGAATGTCCCAGCAAAACTCTCTTTCATCCGCGAGCCACGGGTCCATCCGGCCCACAGCTACCACACGGCGCGGGGCGGGCCCACCGGCCCGGAGTATCCTTCCACCGCGGGATCGCAACGGTAGTGACGGGAGAAAGTTATGCCAGGGGACGCCGGCGGCGCGGCCGCCGAGTATCCGCGGGGTCGCGATGAATTGGCAGCCGGTGATATCGGTCGGCTATTGCTGCGCTGCGCGGACCGGCCAGGTCTGGTTGCGGCTGTCAGCGCATTCCTCGCGGGCGCCGGTGCGAATATCGTTTCGCTGGATCAGCATGCCACCAGTCAGTCGGGTGGGATCTTCATGCAGCGCACCATCTTTCACCTACCTGGGTTGGCCGCGGCCCGCGACACTCTGGAACGCGAATTCGCCGAGAAGGTTGCCGGACCCTACGACATGGACTTTCGGCTGACCGAGGCTGCCAAACCCAAACGGGTGGCGATCATGGCGTCGAAGGACGACCACTGCCTGCTCGACCTGCTGTGGCGCAACCGCCGAGGGGAACTCGAGATGTCGGTGGTCATGGTGATTGCCAACCATCCCGATCTTGCCGAGCAGGTCCGGCCTTTCGGGGTGCCGTTCATCCACATCCCGGCCACCAAGGACATCCGTGAGCAAGCCGAACAGCGCCAACTCGAGATGCTCCGGGGCAACGTCGATCTGGTGGTGCTGGCACGCTATATGCAGATCGTCACGCCGCACTTCCTGGCCGAGGTCGGCTGCCCGCTGATCAACATTCACCATTCGTTCCTGCCCGCTTTCATCGGGGCGGCGCCCTACCGGCGGGCCCGGGAGCGCGGTGTCAAACTCATCGGCGCGACGGCACACTACGTCACGGCCGATCTCGACGAGGGACCGATCATCGAACAAGACGTCGTCCGCGTCGATCACCGTCACGAGGTCGACGATCTGGTTCGCCTCGGTGCGGACGTGGAGCGGGCGGTGCTGTCACGCGCAGTGTCCTGGCACTGCGAAGACCGCATCATCCGCAACGGAAACCAGACCATCGTCTTCTGACCTGGCGGAGGTTTCGGAACCGGCGGAGCCGGAATCGGTAGGGTGACGCCGTCGAGCGATCACGCACGCAGAGGAGGGCCGATGTCGGCAGTTCCGCGGCTGTTGTTCGTGCACGCTCATCCCGACGACGAGACCATCAACAACGGTGTGACCATGGCGCGCTATGCCGCGCTCGGCGCCGAGGTGACCGTGTTGACGTGCACCCTCGGCGAGGAGGGCGAGATCATCGGGGAGCCTTGGCAGCAGTTGGGTGTCGATGACGCCGATCAGCTGGGTGGCTACCGCATTGGCGAACTGGCCGCCGCGCTGCGGCACCTCGGGCTCGGCGAACCGCGATTCCTCGGTGGAGCCGGACGGTGGCGGGATTCGGGTATGGCGGGGACACCGTCGCGCCAGCGCACCAAGTTCATCGATGCCGACGCCGATGAGGCCGTCCGCCAGCTGGCGGCCGTGATCGCCGAACTTCGACCGCACGTCGTGGTGACTTACGACCCCGACGGCGGTTACGGACACCCCGACCACATCCAGGCACATCGGGTCACCACTGCCGCGGTGGGCGCTGCGGCCGATCGGTGGCGGGTGCCGAAGTTCTACTGGACGGTGACCTCCGCCAACGCTTTTCGCGTCGGCATCGACTCTCTCGGACCCGAGGATGTCCGCCCCGAGTGGACCTGGCTGCCGCCGGAGGTGTCCTACGGGTTCCCCGACGACCGGATCACCGCGGTCATTGACGCCGCCGAGCACCTTCCGGCGAAGGTTGCGGCCATCGGCGCACATGCCACCCAGATGGTGCTCGGGCCGACCGGCCGTGCTTTCACATTGTCGAACAATGTCATCCTGCCGGTGCTGAGCCAGGAACATTATCTACTCGTCTCGGGCCGGCCGGGCGCGACTGATGACAAGGGTTGGGAACACGACCTTCTGGCAGGTATTGATTTCACCGCCGAATAGCGCGTCGACATCCCGATGCGGCCCCGTCGTGCTGGGACTGCTGGCTTTCGATGGTGTCCTGTCGGCCGTTCTGGGATCGCTGCTGCTGCCGTTCTACGTCGGCGCGATTCCTTTGCCGATCAGCGCCGCGCTGAGCGGCCTCATCAATGCGGCCCTGGTGTGGGCGGCGGGTTACTGGACGGATTCCACCCGGCTTGCCGCCCTACCGCTATGGACGTGGCTGGGGACAGTCGCGGCATTCACCCTCGGTGGCCCCGGCGGCGACATCGTCTTCGGTGGTTCCGGCGTCATGGCCTATTCGGTGCTGATTCTGCTGATACTGGGCGCACTGCCACCGACGCTGGTGCTGCGTCGGATGGGCTGAACCGGCCTCGTCAGCCGTCCATACCGGATCGCGCGGCCCGGGCCGCGTCCCGAACCGCCCTACCGGGTGCCTTCACCGGCTTCGCGGCGGGAGGATCGGCCGTCTCGGCAGCGCTCGTCGGGGTGTCGATACGGGTCTGGGCGGTAGTGGTCATTGGCGGGGCGACAGTGGCCGCAGTCCGTTGAGTTCGGGTGCTACGGCTGGGCGCCCGGCGCGCGGGCGGGGCCTCGGCGGCGATGGTCCCCGTGGCATCGGGTTGTTCGGTGGATCCAGCATCGGCCGCCTCAGTGCCGACCTCGGTGGCCGTCTCTAATTCGGCGGTAGCGGATGACGCCACCCTGGCCGCTCGGCTGACAACCGAGGCGGCGGCCGGTGACACTGAGGCCACGGGGAATACCGGGAACGGTGGCAGTGGCGGCAGCGGTACCAGCGAGGTGAACCAGTAGAAGGAATAGGTGACGAAGTTGGTGGCCGCTTCGTTGACCCCTATCTGAAGCGTGGGTCCGATCAGCTCAGTTTGGCCGTCGATCAGGAACGCGAAGCTATAGACCAGGCTCTGCACAATCGGCTCCGCGGTGAAATATGCCAAGTCGACAGCCGGGGACACCCACCACACCACTGGTACGAAGCCCAGCGCCCAGTCCGCCAGCTCAAAGCCGTACGCCACCCACGGCTCCAGGACGTTATAGGCGTTGATGATCGTGTCGCCGGGAGATCCGGTCGCGGCGGCCGTGGGACCCGGAACCACCGCTGCTGCGGCGGGGACCAGTGGCTGGATCAGGGGAGACACGGACGCGGTGAGGTCCAGCGACCCCATGATGACCACATCGGGTCGCGGCGAGGCCATCGGAACCACCGTCGCGGCGCTTAGGGTCACGGCCGCCAACCCCGCGGCGAGGTAGGAACGCGCGGACACCGTCATTCGAACTGCTCCCTTGCTCTGGCATTTGCTGCCGGTCTACCTAGCTACTTTATGTTTTGGCCCGCCCGGCGTTACATATCGTCATCGCCGCGCACCCCGAATGACCGGCCAGCAGCGGGTACTACTGTGGTGTCCATGTCGGTCGCCGATGGTGCGCGCAGGTGCGGATGACGTCC
>CALQLM010000172.1 GCA_943331415.1 Bifidobacterium breve | reverse complement strand
TAGCGGCGCGTATCGGTGCGCCGTTGGAACTTCGCGGTGTTGCGGTGCGCCAGGTATCTGATGACCGGACCGTGCCCGCCGGAATGCTGACCGACAATGTCGAGGAACTGGACTCTCGCGACGATGTCGACATCGTGGTGGAGTTGATGGGTCCGGTCGAGCCCGCGCGAAAAGCCATACTGACCGCACTGGAGCACGGCAAGTCCGTCGTGACCGCCAACAAAGCACTGCTGGCCCAGTCGACCGGCGAGTTGGCCCAGGCCGCCGAACTCGCCCACGTGGATCTGTACTTCGAGGCTGCGGTAGCCGGTGCGATCCCGGTGATCAGACCGCTCACTCAGTCGCTGGCGGGCGACACCGTGTTGCGGGTTGCCGGCATTGTGAACGGCACTACCAATTACATCCTGTCCGAAATGGCCTCTACCGGAGCCGATTACGCCAGCGCCCTGGCCGACGCCAGCGCGCTCGGGTACGCCGAGGCGGATCCGACCGCCGACGTGGAGGGATATGACGCCGCGGCCAAGGCGGCGATCCTGGCGTCGATCGCCTTCCACACCAGGGTCACCGCCGACGATGTCTATCGGGAGGGCATCACCGGGGTCACCTCCGCGGACTTCGACGCTGCCCGGGCGCTCGGCTGCACGATCAAGTTGCTCGCCATCTGCGAACGCATCACTACCCCCGACGGCGCGCAACGGGTTTCAGCACGCGTCTATCCGGCACTGGTGCCCCTGAGTCATCCGTTGGCCACAGTCAGCGGCGCGTTCAACGCCGTCGTCGTGGAGGCGGAGGCCGCCGGACGCCTGATGTTCTACGGGCAGGGTGCGGGCGGAAACCCGACGGCCTCGGCCGTGATGGGTGATGTGGTGATGGCGGCACGCAACCGGGTTCACGGCGGTCGTGGGCCGCGCGAATCCAAGTATGCGCAGTTGCCCATCGCGCCGATGGGCGTCATCTCCACCCGCTACTACGTGAGCATGACGGTCAAGGACCGCCCAGGTGTATTGGCATCGGTGGCAACCGAATTCGGTAAACGCGAGGTCAGCATCGCCGAGGTCCGCCAAGAGGGCATCCTCGACGACCACGGTCAACTCACCGGCGCTCGTATCGTGGTGGTGACTCACCGCGCCACTGACGCCGCGCTGTCTGACACCGTCTCCGCGCTGTCAGAACTCGATGTCGTCGAGAAGGTCAACAGCGTGCTGCGTCTGGAGGGAACCAGCGAATGAGCAACATCTCAACCCGCGTTCACACACCGTGGCCCGGCCTGATCGAGGCGTATCGGGACCGCTTGCCGGTTGCGGCCGGCTGGACGCCGGTGACGCTGCTGGAGGGTGCCACACCGCTGGTCCCGGCGCCTCGGCTGTCGGAGCGGACCGGCTGCACCGTCTATCTCAAAGTCGAGGGCCTCAATCCCACCGGATCGTTCAAGGACCGCGGGATGACCATGGCGGTCACCGAGGCGGTAGCCCACGGACGGCAGGCAGTCCTGTGCGCGTCGACCGGAAACACCTCGGCATCGGCAGCGGCGTATGCCGCTCGGGCCGGTATCACCTGTGCGGTGCTGATTCCGCAGGGCAAGATCGCGATGGGCAAGCTGGCCCAAGCGGTCATGCACGGCGCCAAGATCATTCAGGTCGATGGCAATTTTGACGATTGCCTGGAATTGGCTCGCAAGCTCACCGCCGACTACCCGACCATCTCATTGGTCAACAGCGTCAACCCGGTCCGCATTGAAGGGCAGAAGACCGCAGCCTTCGAGATCGTCGACGCCTTGGGTATCGCACCAGATGTGCACGCACTTCCGGTGGGCAATGCCGGCAACATCACCGCCTACTGGAAGGGCTACACCGAGTACCACCGGGACGGACTGACTGAAAAGCTGCCTCGGATGCTGGGAACCCAGGCCGCCGGTGCGGCACCATTGGTGCTCGGCAAGCCGGTCAGCCACCCGGAAACCCTGGCCACCGCCATCCGGATCGGGTCTCCGGCCTCGTGGGATGGGGCGATGGCCGCGCGTGAGGAATCAGGTGGCAGGTTCCTGGCCGCCACCGATGAGGAACTGCTGGCGGCCTACCGCGTCCTCGCCCGCGATGAGGGTGTCTTCGTGGAGCCCGCATCGGCGGCCAGCGTCGCGGGGTTACTCAAGGCGGCCGAGGACGGGTGGGTTCGGCCCGGCTCAACGGTGGTCTGCACCGTCACCGGGCACGGTTTGAAAGATCCCGATACCGCCCTGCGGGATATGCCGACCGTCACACCCGTTGCGGTCGACCCGGGCGCTGTCGTGGCCGCCCTCGGTCTGGGCTGAGCCGGAGCCGTCGGTGACCGCTCTGCTGCCCGCCGGGCTGACCGGCACCGCCGAGGTCGCGGCTTCCAGCGCCAACCTGGGTCCCGGCTTCGACAGTGTGGGTCTGGCGCTGGGGCTCTATGACCAGATCGTGGTCGAGACCACCGATGCGGATCTCGTCATCGAGGTCATTGGAGAGGGCGCCGGGCAGGTGCCGACGGGTTCCGAACACCTCGTGGTCACGGCAATCCATCGCGGGCTGCAGGCGGCGGGGTTTCGGGCGGCCGGCATGGTGGTTCGTTGCTGCAACGCCATCCCACACTCCCGTGGCCTCGGTTCATCGGCTGCAGCTGTTGTGGGTGGGCTTGCGATCGCCAACGCGCTTGTGGCACAAGCGAATAGCGCACCATTAACCCACGCGCAGCTGATCCAGCTGTCCTCGGAGTTCGAAGGGCATCCCGATAATGCCTCGGCGGCGGTCCTCGGCGGAGCGGTGGTGTCGTGGACCGATAACGCATCGGGAACACCGGGCTACGCCGCGGTGCCGTTGCGGCTGCACCCCGACATCCGGCTGTTTCCTGGGATTCCCGAGGTGCGTTCGTCGACCGCGGAGACTCGGGTGCTGCTGCCGCAGCAGGTCAGCCATGAGGTCGCCCGGTTCAATCTGAGTCGCGCCGCGTTACTGGTGGTGGCCTTGACCGAACGCCCGGATCTGCTGATGGCCGCCACCGAGGACGCCCTGCATCAGCCGCAGCGCGCCGCGGCCATGCCGGCCAGCGCGGAATATCTTCGCGTGCTGCGGGCCTGCGGGGTGCCGGCCGTCCTGTCCGGCGCGGGTCCGGCCGTTCTGGCCCTCACCACCGATCTCGAGTTACCGACCGAGGCGCTCGATTTCGGCACGGCTAACGGTTTCGCGATCGGGGAGATTGCCGTCGGCAGGCCCGCACGCTGGGGTTCGGGCATCAGCTTGGCGGACCCCGAGGCCCTCGGGTGAGCCTTCTTGCTTCAGGCAGCAAAGGCGGCTATCCTCGTGGAGTCCAGCAATCGCAGCGTGTTCACCTGCGCCGACTTTAGGACGATCACCACAATCTCTGTATTGCTCCCGGTGGGATGACGGGTGGCCTCGAAGCGCCGGCCGCGGCATCCACCAGGTTGACACCGATGACGGTGATGCTTCGCGTGTAGCCAATCAGCTACACGCCAGAAACCCCCGCATGATGACAGCGCGGGGGAGGAAAGGAAATCCGTGACTGATACGGACCTCATCACGACGCAGGACCGCTCTGGGCAAACCCTTTCTGGGCAAACCGAGTCGTCGTCCGCCGTGAAATCCGACAGCCCAACCACAACTTCGGCCCCCGACGCGGGTGGCTCGCTGTCCACGATGGTGTTGCCGGAACTGCGCGCGCTGGCCAACAGCGTCGGCGTGAAGGGCACCTCCGGGATGCGCAAGGGCGATCTGATCTCCGCGATCCGGGAAACCCGCGGTGGCGGTGGTTCCCAGCGGGGCAGCGCTGAGGAAAGCAGCACCCAGGCCGCGACCGTGGACGCTGAAACGCCTCGGACCGACGACCAGGGCTCTTCCGACGGCGGCCAGAACCGTCGTCCAGACCGCCGCGCCCGCGAGGCCGGCGCTGAGGGCGGGGGTGAGCGGAAAGCCGACGGTGCCGAGCGCCGAGCCGACAATCGCGGCGACGCCCGGGAGTCCGCCGACCACGGTGGCGAGCCAGGTGGTCAGAACAATCGCGACGACGACGGAGACGGCCGCGGTGGTCGCCGTGGGCGACGCTTCCGCGATCGGCGGCGCCGCAGCGAACGTCCCGGCGGCGGCGAAGGAGTCGGCGGCGGCGAGGCCGAACTGCGTGAGGACGATGTCGTCCAGCCGGTCGCCGGCATCCTCGACGTTCTCGACAACTACGCCTTCGTGCGTACCTCTGGCTATCTGGCCGGCCCCAATGACGTCTACGTCTCGATGAATATGGTCCGCAAGAACGGACTGCGTCGTGGCGACGCCGTCACCGGTGCGGTGCGAGTAGCCAAAGAGGGCGACTCGAACAACCAGCGCCAGAAGTTCAATCCATTGGTGCGCCTCGACAGCGTCAATGGCGGCCCGGTGGAGGATGCCCGCAAGCGTCCCGAGTTCGGCAAGCTGACTCCGCTCTACCCCAATCAGCGGCTGCGCCTGGAGACCACTCCGGAGAAGTTGACCACCCGCGTCATCGACCTCATCATGCCGATTGGCAAGGGTCAGCGTGCCCTGATCGTCTCG
>CALQLM010000171.1 GCA_943331415.1 Bifidobacterium breve | reverse complement strand
TACGACCTCCTCGAGTGCGGCCGGCCGCATCCGCACCGCCAGCGGGGCCGCGGCGGACACCGCCGAGTCTGCCCGGACATCATCGCCGGGCAGGTCGAACAGGCTGTTGGACACCGTTCAGGCTTACCACGGGTGAGCTCAGAACACGCCCGCAGCCAACAGCCGACACGCGATCTCGACGTCGGCCAGTGCCTGCTCGGGCCGTAGCGCTCCGCCCACCGTCCAGGTCATGATCCCGAACGCGGCCTGCTGCACCAGCCGCACCCGGCGAAGCTGCTCGGCGCCGGGATCCTCGACTCCGGCGCACGCCATGACCAGTTCCCGCAGTCGCGGATCATCAGGTGCGTCGACCTGCGCCCGGACAATCTGGGTTGAGGTAATCATGGCGTGGGCAAGATGCTTGTGCCGCAACAGGTTACGGCACGCTGCCACCATGAGGGCGGCGATGTCGGAGGCGGCGTCACCGGTAGGCAGCGGCGGCCGGAATCGCGACACCTGCTCGTCGAGAACTGCCGCGAACACATGATGCTTGGACGGGTAGTAACGGTAGAGCGTGCGCAGCGCGACGCCGGCCTCCGCAGCGATCTCCTGCGCGCCGATGTGGTCGATCTCCTTGGCGGCACCCAAGCGCGCGGCAGCGCCCAAAATAGCGCCGCGACGACTCTCCTGGTCGTCGGTCACCGGACGGGCCGGCGGCCGGCGTTCTGAGATCCGCGGCACCACCCCAGTATGCGGCCCCCAACAGTGCCCGGCCGCTGAGTCGGTACCGGCCAGCGGGACCCCACCTCCGAGGTCGACGCCGTCCGGGGGTGATCATCAACGGGTGGCGTATGCGAAGTACGGACCGTGGGCGGTGATCGCCGGCGGATCCGAAGGCGTGGGTGCGGAGTTCGCATATCTGCTGGCCGATTCCGGGATCAACCTGGTTCTGCTGGCCCGCAAACCTGAACCACTCGAGTCGACGGCGAAGCAATGCCGCGAACGAGGAGCCCAGGTGCGCACGCTGTCGATCGATCTGGCTCAGCGGACTGCGGCCGATCAGGTCACCGCCGCCACCGCCGATCTCGACGTCGGCCTGCTGATCTACAACGCCGGTGCCAATACCTGCAGCGCGGAGTTTCTCGACGCTGACCTCGCCGAGTTCCAGTCCGTCATCGACCTCAACGTCACCACCATGATGGCTCTGGTGCAGCACTACGGTCGCGCAATGCGCTCCCGGCGCAGCGGCGGCATTCTGCTCGTGGGATCGATGGCCGGGTATCTGGGTTCGGCGCAACACACCGTCTATGGCGGGGTGAAGGCCTACGGCCGGATCTTCGCCGAGGGGCTTTGGCTGGAACTGCGCGAACACAACGTCGATGTCGTGGAACTCGTCCTCGGCGTCACCCGAACGCCAGCGATGGAACGCGTCGGTCTGAACTTCGATTTACCGGGCCTGCGAGTCTCTGCTGCCCACGACGTCGCACGAGAAGGACTGGCGCACTTGGCAAATGGCCCCGTCCACATAGCCGGCGGAAACGCCGAGGATGTGAATCGGCGAAATGATCCTGACCGCGCCACGGTAGTGGCGGGTACCCACCGAATGATGCAGCGACTGCTCGGAGCGGACTAGGCCCGAGCCTGTGCCGCGGCCAGTGCGCGGCGCACCTGCGCCGCCGCCGCGGCCACCAGGGGTGCGCAGCGCTGTGCGTGCACCCGATCGCCGGTCACGATTCCAATGGCGGCTCGCATCCCGACCGGAGCGGCGACAGACACCAGATCCGCCGCGTAGTCCCCACTGCGCGTGACGACTCGTCGACGCGCGCTGTGGAATTCACTCCACCATGACGGCGGCGCCTGCCAGTGTTCATCCAGATCGGTGATTTCGGTGATGACCTCCTCCGGATGCAGCGTTGCCAAGGCGGCCACCCCCAGTGCCAGCCGGTCGGCTCGGATGCGGACGCCGACGGAGGTCGGCACCCGCCGGGCTCCGGCGCCACCCAGTTTGTCCAAGTGCACAATGCGGCCGCGCTCGAGCAGGCCGAGATGAACCACTGCCCCGGTACCGAGTTGTAATTCGTGCAGTACCGGTGCGGCAGCCGTGCGGAGACGGACGTCCACGGGTTCGTCGGCCGTCTCGGCCCGCGACCGACCGCCCGCGGTGCGCTCACCAAGGCGGTAGCCGCCGGCGCCGTGACCGATCCATCTCAACCTCACCAGTTGGTCGAGAATGCGGTGTGTCGTCGAACGAGGCAGACCGGTCCGCATCGCGATCTGATCGAGAGTGAGGACTGTGGCGTCATCGGCGAAAGAGTCGATGATGGCGGTGAATCGCTCCAGCATCGAGGCCGGGGTATCGCTGAATGCGGCGGTCATCGGCGCTCCTGTCGCACTGACGAGAATTCGTTCTACCTAACGGTAGCGGTCCTGTTCAGGGCGACGCAAGCGGGTCGGTCCGGTCCCCGATCCCGCGCCGGCCTACAGCCGCTCGCTGTTCGACTACCGCGTGCCGGGTAGCACGGCGTCTGCTGCGGCGAGGTGACCCGGCTCGTCCGGAGGCGAGGCCTGCGGCGACGGCCAGGGCTGCGGAACGGGCCGCTGGCGAACCGGCTGTGGCCACCAGAACCAGCGACCCATCAGCGCGGCGATTGACGGGGTCATGAAAGACCGGATCACCAACGTGTCGAATATCAGGCCCAGTCCGATCGTGGTGCCGACCTGGGCGAGGATCTTCAACTCGCTGAAAGCCATCGCCGCCATGGTCACCGCGAAGACCAACCCGGCGGAGGTCACCACCGAACCACTCCCGCCCATCGCCCGGATGATTCCGGTGTTGAGCCCGGCGTGGATCTCCTCCTTGAACCGTGCCACCAGCAGCAGGTTGTAGTCCGAGCCGACCGCCAGCAGGATGATGACCGACATCACCAGCACCATCCAGTGCAGCGGTTGGCCCAACAGGTCCTGCCAGATCAGAACCGACAGCCCGAAGGACGTGCCCAACGAGATCACCACCGTGCCGACGATCACTGCGGCGGCCACCACACTTCGGGTAATGATGAGCATGATGATGAAGATCAGGCATAGTGCCGATACGCCGGCGATCATCAAGTCGTAGTTGGCGCTTTCCTGCATGTCCTTGTAGGCGGCCGCGGTCCCGGCCAGGTAGATCTTGGAGCCCTCCAGCGGGGTGCCTTTAATCGCCTCGAACGCCGCGTTCTTGATGGTGTCAATATGGGTGAGGCCCTCCGGCGACATCGGATCGCCCTCGTGGGAGATGATGAACCGCACTGATTTTCCGTCCGGGGACAAGAACATCTTCATGCCCCGCTGGAAGTCAGGGTTATCGAAAACCTCGGGCGGCAGATAAAACGAGTCATCGTTCTTGGCCGTATCGAAGGCTTTGCCCATCGCGCTCTGATTGTCCTGCATGGCCTGCATCTGGTCGTACATGCCGGACTGAGTGCTCTGCATCGTCAACTGCATCGTTCTCATCGACTGCATCGTGGCGATCATCGGCGGCATGAGCGTCCGCAACTCGCCGGTGAGGGTGTCGAGTTGATACAGCGTCGGCATCAGAGCCTGAATGTCATCGGTCATCGTGTCGACGCCGTCGATGGTGTCAAACACCGATCTGATGGACCAGCAGACCGGGATGTCGAAGCAGTGCGGCTCCCAGTAGAAGTAGTTGCGGACCGGCCGGAAGAAATCATCAAAATCCGCGATGTGGTCACGCAGGTCCTGGATATCGGTCTGCGTCATATACATCTTGCCGACCATGTCATGGGTGACGGCGTTGAGCTGGCCCATCAGCTCATACATCTGGGACATGTTGTCGATGGTGACCTGCATGTCATCACCCTGCTTGAGCATGTCATTCATCCGGTCCTGCAGGAAGGACTGGTTCAGGCTCTGGGTGGTGCCCTGCATCCCGAGCATGAATGGGATCGAACTGTGCTCGACAGGAGTGCCCAACGGCCGCGTGATGGTCGTGACCCGACCGATGCCGGGCTGATGGAACATCGACTTGGCGACCCTGTCGATGACCAAAAAGTCCGCCGAGTTACGCATATCGTGGTCGCTCTCCAGCATGAGCATCTCGGGGCTGAGCCGGGCGGCTGGGAAGTGACGTTCGGCCGCGGCGAATCCTTCGGCAGCCGGAATGTCGGCGGGAAGATAGTGGCGGTCGTTGTAGTCGGTCCGGTAGCCGGGCAGCGCGAGCAGACCGATGAGCGACAGCGCGACGGTCCCGATCAGAATCGGGCCGGGCCAGCGGACGACCGCCGCACCGATGCGGCGCCAGAAGCGTTCCCGCATGGCACGTTTGGGTTCGAGCCGCCCGAAGTGGGTGGCCACCGTGACAACGGCCGGGCCCAGGGTGACAGCCGCGGCAACCACCACGACCAAGCCGATCGCCAGTGGCACGCCCATCGACTGGAACATTGGACTGCGGGTGAAGTAGAGGCAGAACATCGCTCCGGCGATGGTCAGACCGGATCCCAGGATGACGTGCGCGGTGCCGTGATACATCTCGTAATAGGCGGATTCGGAGTCCTTGCCCTTGCTCCGCGCTTCCTGATACC
>CALQLM010000170.1 GCA_943331415.1 Bifidobacterium breve | reverse complement strand
GGCTTCCGTCGAAATGGTCGGCCGCATCGAACGTGGCGAATGGCCGCAGCCACCCCGGCAATCGGGGCAGGTCGTCGATGTCGACGTACCACGTGTAGCTGCGGTGCTCGGCGTAGTGATGGACCGGCGACCGGTGCAGATGTGTTATCCGCGTGGGGTACAGCGCGGGTGTCGTAGTGGTGTCCACGAGGCCTATCACGGTTGTTATTCGGAGCCGTCTGGGTCCGGGATGGGTAGGCGGGGTTAGCTGTGACGGCAATCACTGCCGGCTCCACGAATGGGCTGCCGCAACCAGGCCGGCCACCAGTGCTGCGGTCGCCGGGGTCAGACCGTCCCGCCCTGGCAGTTGACTTCGCGGGCTGGTGCCGCGCACCCGGGAGGAGAGTTCAAGTTGGGCGCCGCCGCCGCGAACCCGGTTTACCGGGTTGTCGGGGTGCAACCCCCGTAACTCGAGCGGTATGGCGTCGAGGTCGGTCACCACCTGATATCCGGGCACTGTGATGCATTGCGCCAGCAGTCCGGCAAGTTGGCGGTTTCGGCCGCCAGCCAGGATCTGCGTACTGCGGTCCACTCGGCCGTAGCCGTGGAGCGACACCACGACGTCGACGTGATCGAGGAACTCGGTGAGCCTCACGGACTGCTCGGGCAGGTAACGGGCCGAGGACAGGTGATGAGGGTAATCGGGCGGGTGCCGCAGTACGTACACCGAAGCCCCGGTTTGCTCAGCCGCGCGTTCGGCGATCACATCTGTCATCTGTTCGAGACCCCCGCCGTGGATGGCCATGAAACCGAATCGGGACGCCAGCCGGCTCACTTCGGTGACAGTGGGATCGGCGAGCAGTTCCGAGAGTGTTTGCGGTCCGGAGTCTTCGGACTTCGTTCTCGACATCGGCCAATGAGCGGGATCCCATCGGTGCAGGAATTCGATCCATGGGTGCGGCAGTCCGTGGTGCAACGCTGCATTGATGATGCGCTCCAGGTAACCCTCGCGCGGCTTGCCGGGCTGTACTCGGTGATCGACATAGACCCAGGGCGTCGCCGGGCCGTGCGCGGTATGCACCGTCAGCCGATCACGACGGTAGCGATCGGGAACGCCTTCGGCCCTGTCGAGGTTCTCGAGGTCGTATTCGGTCAATGTCCAGATCACACCGTGAACCGTGCTTCCGATGAACGGCTCCAGGGTTGCCACCCCGCGCTCGTTGATCAGCCAGTCGTGGTCGGCCAGCACAGCCGGGCGCGGGTCTGACGCACCCGGGCAGCGGCTAGCCATCTGCTCCACGCACAGGTTGGAGCCGTAGGCGAAGTAGGTATGCCGATCCATCAGGTGATGGTGAGGTAGATCAGCGCCACGTTGAGCAGCGTAATGACCGCGGCTACCGACCAGCCAAGAATCGTGATCAGTCGGGAGTTGACGTCGGCACCCATCAGTGAGCGGTCGGAGGTCAGCCTCATCAGTGGCACCAGAGCGAACGGGATTCCGAAGGACAGCACCACTTGAGAGAGAACCAGTGCCCAAGTGGGGTTCACACCACTGGCCAGTACCACCAATGCCGGAACCAGCGTGACAAGCCGGCGGACCAGCAACGGGAAGGACTTTCGCAGCAGACCCGCCATGATCATCGCGCCGGCGTAGGCGCCCACCGATGTCGAGGCCAGGCCTGAGGCGAGGAGGCCGATAGCGAAGCACAGAGCCACCGTCGGGCCCAGCGTTTCGCCAACCGCGGCATGCGCCCCCTCGATCGTGTCGGTGCCCTCGCGGCCCCGCAGGTTGGTCGCCGCCACCAACAACAGGGCGAGGTTCACCGTCCCGGCGAGGATCATCGCCATACCGACGTCCCAGCGGGTTGCCCGTAGCAACACCGCCCGTTCGGCCCCCGGTTGCGGGTGGCCGTGCCGATCGCGTGCGAGTCCGGAATGCAGGTACACCGCGTGCGGCATCACCGTCGCGCCGAGCATCGCGGTGGCCAGCAGGACACTCTGCACGCCGTCGAATCGGGGTATCAGGCCGTCGATCACGTCGGCTGCCGGGGGCGGGTTTACCACCAGGCTTGCCAGGAAACCGATCGTGATGATCAACAACATTCCGGTAATGACCCGTTCGAATACCCGCTGGCCGCTGCGATCTCCGATCTTGAGCAGGAGCAGTGAGACCACGCCGGTGATGATGCCGCCGAGTATCAGGGGCAGCCCGAAGAGCAGTTGTAGTGCGATCGCCCCACCGATGATCTCCGCGACATCGGTGGCGATGGCGACCAATTCGGCTTGGATCCAGTAGGCGATACGGCTTGACGTCCGGGTCCTGTCGCGCACCGCTTCCGGCAGCGTGCTTCCGGTTACCAGACCGAGCTTTGCACTCAGGTACTGAATCAGGCCCGCCATTACATTGGCCGCGACGATCACCCACACCAGGAGGAATCCGAAGCGGGATCCGGCGCTGACATTCGCGGCGATATTGCCGGGGTCGACGTAGGCGATCGCCGCGACGAAGGCCGGCCCGAGCAGCGTCCAGCCGGGCTTCACCGCCCGTGGGGTCCGGTCTGACCTCACCAGCCGATCCACATGCCGCCGAGGCCGAACCCGAACGGGCCGTAACCCCAGCCGGGGTAGGGGCTTGTCAGTCCCGGGTTGGGCGAGGTGACGATCGCCGAGTGACCGGGGGTCCGGCAGATCCGGGTGTTGGGTGCGATATCTGCGCAATCCGGCGTGGCCGTGGCCGGCGCAGCGCCCAAGACCCCGGCGGCCACGACGATCGGCAGGGCGGCGGCGCGCAGAAAGTGAGCCACGACGTTCTCCTGGCTGTTGCTCTACCGCGCAGAGTACAGCCCTTTGCCGGTCACCAGCGGCAGGTCCAGAGTGGTTCGGATACCCGGTGCGGCGGCGATGACGGCGGGGATCGCGTTGACGATTCGCATCGCGGTCGCCAGCACTCCGGCGTGATTGTGGTCACCGTTGGGGCTGCTCAAACAGATGTCCATGCCGTAGCAAGGCTCGCCGGTGATCTCGATGCGGTAGTTCCCGCCGGGTTGCGCGGGCTGCGGCCACTCGGGACAGAGGTCGTCGCGCAGTCGCGTGATGTGTTCGAGCACGACCACCGGAGCACCATCGACCATTCCCATCACCTCGAACCGCAGTGCTGCTGCGGTGCCCGCCGCGATATGGCCGGACGAGATCTCGAAGGCTTCCGGAGCAGGGACGCGCACGTAGGTTTCCTCGAGCCCGTCGAGTTCCACGCCTAGCCCGGCGGCGATCTGGCGTACCACGGAACCCCATCCGATGCTCAGCACGCCGGGCTGCAGCAGCATCGGAATATCGTCCATCGGTTTGCCGAAGCCCATCACATCGAACATGACCGTCGCGCTGTCGTAGGTCGCGTAGTTGACGATCTCCATGCAGCGGACCTGATCGATACTTTGGCAGGTTCCGGCCAAGGCCATCGGAAACAGGTCGTTGGCGAAGCCGGGGTCGATACCGTTGACAAATAGACTCGACTTTCCCTCTCGCGCTGCGTCTTCCAGCGGAGTGATCATCTCGTCGGGGATGACCTGCCAGGGCCACTGGAGGAACACCGGTCCGCTGCCCACCACGTTGATGCCGGCGGCCAGGATCCGACGGTAGTCCTCGAGTGCCTCGACCAGACGGTTGTCGGCCATCGCGTTGTAGACCGCGCATTCCGGGTTGGTGGCCAGCACCGCATCGAGGTCGGTTGTGGTTTTTATCCCGGTCTTGGTGTCCAGTCCCACGAGTTCAGCGGGGTCTTTACCAGCTTTGGCCTCGGAGGACACCCACACCGCGGTGAGTTCGTAATCCGGGTTGGTGATCAACGCCCGCAGGGCGTGGGCACCGACGTTGCCGGTGCCGATTTGTGCGACGCGGATGGGCATGGACAACTCCTATGGGGTCGGGGCGTGAACAAGCGGGGCGTGAAGGACGCCGGATCAGAGATCTGGAATGGGTAGATCGAGGTTCGGTACGGACAACCCGCCATCGACTTCGATCATCTTGCCGGTCAGGTAGTCACCTGCCGGTGATGCGAGATAGACAGCCGCGGCGGCGATATCGATCGGGTCCCCGAGGCGGCGCATCGGGGTGGCTTTTTCCATCGGTTCGCGCAGGGCGTCGTTGGAGGCCACGATCTCCAGAGCCGAGGTCATGATGGAACCGGGCGCGATCGCATTCACCCTGATCCGCGGGCAGAGATCCAGGGCGGTCAGCCGGGTGTATTGGGCCAGTGCGGCTTTCGCGGTGCTGTAGGCGGCGAAGCCCCGGCCCGCGGTCCGGCCCATCGTCGAGGTGATGTTGATGATGTTTCCGCCACCGGAGTGCTCAAGCATCAGCGGGACGGCGGCCACGGTCAGGGCATGCGCGGTCAGCACATTGAAGGTGAACGCGTCCCGCATTTCCTTGACGCTGGTTGTCAACAGCGCGTTGGGCATGCTGCCGCCGACATTGTTGACCACGATGTCGAGTTTGCCGAAGGCGTCGACCGCCTTGGCGGCCAATTCGGCCGTGGATTCCGGCTGGGCGAGATCGGCCACCACGATGTGTGCACGCCGGCCGGTCGCCTCGATCTGTGC
>CALQLM010000169.1 GCA_943331415.1 Bifidobacterium breve | reverse complement strand
CTGATCCCGACCAGTTGGCCACCGAGGCCATTTTCGACGGCAGCGAGTATGTGATCAATGGCCGCAAGTGGCTCATCACCGGGGCCAACGGTGCGCGGACGTGGATCATCATGGCGCGCGTGGCCCCAAACGACCATGGCGGGCATGGACCGACACTGTTCCTCTGTGACGGAAAAACACCGGGGATCGAACTCGAGCGTGTCATGGACACCATGGACCGCAATTACGTTGAGGGACACGGCGTTGTGGTGTTCAACAATCTCCGACTACCCGCCTCGGCAGTGCTCGGCGAGGTAGGCCAGGCACTGCGCTACGCCCAGATGCGCCTCGCCCCGGCCCGGCTCACCCACTGCATGCGGTGGCTCGGCGCAGCATCGCGCGCACAGTCGATCGCCATCGGCCACGCCCGCACCCGCACCGCCTTCGGCAAGCCACTCGGCGAGCACCAGGGTGTCGGTTTCATGCTGGCGGACAACGAGATTGCGTTGCAGCAGTGTCGGCTGGCGATCTGGTGGGCCTGCTGGACTCTGGACGGCGGGGCCAAGGGCCGACATGAAAGCTCGATGGTGAAGGCCGCCGTCTCCGAAGAGCTGTTCAAGGTCGCCGACCGTTGCGTTCAGGTCCTGGGCGGCATGGGAATCTCTGACGAGACCCCGGTCGGAATGATCTTCACCGATATGCGTGCGTTCCGTCTGTATGACGGACCGACCGAAGTGCACAAGTACGCGATCGCGCGCCAGATTCTCAGGGACCCCCGATGAGTGTCCTCGATTTGTTCCGACTCGACGATCGCGTGGTTATCGTTACCGGCGCCTCATCAGGCCTCGGGGTGTCATTTGCACAGGCTTTCGCCGAGGCCGGAGCCGACCTGGTTCTCGGTGCCCGCCGGGTGGACCGGATGGCTCACGCCGCCGCACTCGTCGAGCAAGTCGGCCGCCGGGTCTGCACCCACCAGACCGATGTCGCCGATCCCGACCAGTGCCAGCAACTGGTTGACGCGGCGATGGCCGAGTTCGGCCGAGTCGACGTATTGATCAACAACGCCGGAGTGGGCACCGCGGTACCGGCCACCCGGGAGACCCCGGAGGAGTTCCGCGCCGTCATCGACGTCAACCTCAACGGCTCTTACTGGATGGCCCAGGCCTGTGGGCGGGTGATGAAAGCCGGTAGCGCGATCATCAACATGTCCAGCGTGTTGGGACTGACCACCGGCGGCCTGCCGCAGGCCGCCTATAGCGCCTCCAAAGCCGGCGTCATGGGACTCACCCGTGATCTAGCCCAGCAATGGAGCGGCCGCAAGGGAATTCGCGTCAACGCGCTGGCGCCCGGCTTCTTCCCCAGCGAGATGACCGATGAACTCAAGCCCGGCTATCTGGATTCACTGATGCCCAGAATCATCCTGGGCCGGCTGGGCGACGCTACCGAATTGGCGGCAACTGCCGTATGGCTGGCATCGCCGGCCGCCGGCTACGTCACCGGACAGACCATCGTCGTCGACGGCGGACTGACGATCGCCTAGGAACGACAGATGAAGACCCGGCGGCGATTGGCCCTCGTCGCGACGCTGTGTTGTCTAGCGATTGCGGTTGGGTTGCTGGCCGTTCACGGCGCGCGGGATCGTGAGTCGCAGAGCACCGCCGCGCCGCCAATTGAATTGCTGAACCTCGATGACGCGATGCTCATCGACGAGAGCGTCGTTCCGCCACTGCCGGGTACGACCTGGGGCAGCATGGTCGCGGTGCCACGAGGCGCGGAACCGGCGGTTTTTCCCGCTGATTGCGTGCTGTTTCTCTCCCAGGGTCCGGCGGCCGAGAAGGGACTGGCGATGCGATCGTCGAAGACCGCATCCATCGGAGTGACGCTCTCTGTCGGCGGCCCACGGCCGGATCTCACTGCGTTGCGTGATCAATGCACGGTCTTCACCTTCTCCGGCGCGGATTCACGTGTGGAGCTCGGTCCCATGCCTGTGGATGGTCTTCCCGATGGTGCGATCAGCACGCTGATGCACTGCCGGACCGTCCAAGCCGATCAGACCCTGGTCTGGGACATCGCTTTGATCGTGGGCTATCACCGCGGTGTGCTGGTGACCGCGCAGTACACACCGGGCCCACGGGGCGGTGCATTCGATAGTCGGCTCGCGTCTGGCCTTGGCGAGGTCTACCGGGCTCAAATCGCGAAACTGGATTCCTAAGCCGCCCAAGAACATGAGCGCCGAAAAATGATGTGCGCCCGAAGGGATTCGAACCCCTAACCTTCTGATCCGTAGTCAGATGCTCTATCCGTTGAGCTACGGGCGCCTTATTCAGTTGTTCGTGGCTGACGAGTCAGCCGCGGCGGAGGCGAGAGGATTTGAACCTCCGGTCCCCTTTAAGGGGGACAACTCATTAGCAGTGAGTCCCATTCGGCCGCTCTGGCACGCCTCCCGAACCACATGAGCGTACCGGAGCTAAATGCAACACCGGAACCGCCGGTGGATGAGAGTACACAGCGCGAAGAGCGGATAGCAAAGCCAGCGGGGGCCACCCCTAGACTTGGCGCAATGACCGCCCGTCTGCGCCCTGAACTGGCCGATCTACCGGCCTATACGCCCGGCAAGACCGTGCTGGGCGCCATCAAGCTGGCCAGCAACGAAACCGTGCAGGGCCCATTACCCAGTGTTCGGGCGGCGATCTCAGCGGCTACTGAGACCATCAACCGCTACCCGGATAACGGGCACGTGGAACTCAAAGGGCACCTGGCCACGCACGTGGGTTTCCCGCCCGAACACATCGCCGTCGGGTGCGGCTCGGTGAGCCTGTGCCAGCAGCTGATCCAGATCACCTCATCCGTCGGCGACGAAGTGATGTTCGGCTGGCGCAGTTTCGAGGTGTACCCGCTGCAGGTTCGGGTGGCTGGGGCGACTCCTGTCCAAGTGGCGCTCCGAGACCACACCTTCGACCTGGATGCGATGTTGGCCGCTATCACCGACCGCACGCGGCTGATCTTCGTCTGCAACCCCAACAACCCGACCTCCACCGTGGTGGACCCGGACGAACTCGCTCGCTTTGTCGCCGCGGTTCCCGCGGACATCCTCGTGGTCATCGACGAGGCCTATGTCGAGTATGTCCGCGACGGCCTGCTGCCCGACAGTCTAGGTCTAGCCCGTGCCCATCCCAATGTTGTTGTGCTAAGGACTTTTTCAAAAGCCTTTGGTTTGGCAGGCTTGCGGGTGGGCTATGCCGTTGGCGATCCCGAGGTGATAACCGCCTTGGGCAAGGTCTATGTGCCGTTCACCGCGAGCACCATCTCCCAGGCCGCCGCGATCGCCTCCCTACAGGCCGTCGATGAGCTGCTGACGCGGACCGATGCGGTGGTCGCCGAACGTCAGCGGGTCAGCGCCGAGTTGGCCGGCCTCGGATACAGCTTTCCTCCGTCACAGGCCAACTTCGTATGGCTGCCGCTGGCCGAGCGGACCACGGAATTCGCTCAGCAGGCGGCCGAGTCCCGGGTACTGGTCCGGCCATACGGCACCGACGGAGTACGGGTCACGATCGGCGCTCCGGCAGAAAACGACGCTTTCCTGCGGTTCGCCAGAGGGTGGATCGGCAGTTGAGGGGAAATCCGGCATCCACCGATCGGCGAGTACTCCAACCCCGGGTAGCGTCGAATTATCACCGCACGGTCCCACCAGGAAGGATCAGCCATGGGCAAGATCTACAGCGATGTCACTGAGCTGATCGGCCACACCCCACTGGTTCGGCTGAATCGGTTGACCGAGGGACTCGGCGCGGACGTGGTCGCCAAGCTCGAGTTCTATAACCCCGCCAACAGCGTCAAGGACCGGATAGGTGTCGCGATCATTGATGCCGCCGAACGCTCCGGCGAGTTGAAGCCCGGTGGGACCATCGTCGAGGCCACCAGCGGTAACACCGGTATCGCTTTGGCAATGGTGGGTGCCGCCCGCGGGTACAAGGTGATCTTGACGATGCCGGAGACGATGTCCACCGAGCGCCGGGTGATGCTGCGCGCCTACGGCGCCGAGATCGTCCTCACGCCCGGATCCGAGGGCATGGCGGGCGCGGTGGCCCGAGCGAAGCAGATCATCGCCGAGACCGAGAATGCCGTCTCGGCCGACCAGTTCGCCAACCCCGCCAACCCCGCGATCCACGAGAAGACCACGGCCGAGGAGGTCTGGGCTGACACCGATGGCAAGGTCGACATCTTCGTCGCCGGTATCGGCACCGGCGGCACGGTCACCGGTGTCGGGCACGTCCTCAGGGCCCGCAAGCCCGAGGTGCAGATCGTCGGGGTCGAACCCATCGACTCCCCCCTGCTCACCGAAGGCCAGGCCGGCCCGCACAAGATTCAGGGCATCGGCGCCAACTTCGTACCCGAGGTGCTCGATCGAGATTCCTACGATGAGATCATCGACGTCTCCCTGGACGACGCGGTCAGGGTCGCCCGAGACCTCGGGACCGAAGAGGGCATCCTCGGCGGCATCTCCTCCGGCGCGATCATCTGGGCTGCTTTGGAACTAGCCAAGCGGCCGGAGAATGCCGGCAAGCTCATCGTCGCCATCGTCTGCGATTACGGCGAG
>CALQLM010000168.1 GCA_943331415.1 Bifidobacterium breve | reverse complement strand
GGCGGGAGTGGTCGCGTTTGGGCGTCATGTTTGCCTTCGTCACCGCACTGCACGTGATCGGGTGGGGAACCTTGGTGTTTCTGGTCGCGCCGCAGCATTTCGGCCTCGGGGATAAGGTCTTGGGCATCGGCGTCGGTCTGACCGCGTACGCGCTGGGACTGCGGCACGCGTTCGATGCCGACCACATCGCCGCCATCGACAACACCACCCGCAAGTTGATGGAGGACGGCCAACGTCCACTCGGGGTGGGGTTCTTCTTCTCACTGGGGCACTCGACGGTGGTGTTCGTTCTGGCGCTGCTAATCTCGCTGGGCGTCAAGGCGGTGATCGGTCCGGTGCGCGACGATTCATCCGCGCTGCACCACTACACCGGTTTAATCGGAACCACCGTCTCCGGGCTATTCCTCTATCTGATCGCGATCATCAATATCGCGATCCTGGTCGGCATCCTCAAGGTGTTCGGTGCCATGCGTCGCGGCGAGTACGACGAGGCAGCGCTGGAGCACCACCTCAACAACCGCGGTTTCCTCAACCGTTTCCTCGGACGGTTCACCCGCTCGATCGACAAGTCCTGGAAGATGTATCCGCTCGGAATGCTGTTCGGGCTGGGCTTCGACACCGCCACCGAGATTGCGCTGCTGGTGCTGGCGGGCACCACCGCAGCCTCGGGCCTGCCGTGGTACGCGATCCTGTGCCTGCCGGTGATCTTCGCCGCCGGTATGAGTCTGCTGGATACCATCGACGGGTCGTTCATGAACTTCGCCTACGGCTGGGCGTTCTCCCAGCCGGTGCGCAAGGTCTACTACAACATCACCGTGACCGGGCTGTCGATCGCCGTCGCACTGATCATCGGGACCGCTGAGCTGCTGGGCCTACTGGCCGAGCAATTCGGGTGGACCGGCGGCTTCTGGGGCTGGGTCGGCGGGCTGGACCTCAACATCATCGGGTTCGTGATCGTCGGGATGTTCGTGCTGACCTGGGTTGTGGCACTTCTGGTATGGCGGTTGGGCCGCATTGAGGAGCGCTGGGCCGTCCAGCCCGAGGGCTGAGCCTCAGCGCTGCTCCAGCCAGCGGTCAAGTTCCGCGTAGGCCGCCGTGCGTGGTTCGGCCAGGGACAAGAACACATCATGTTTGGCGTCGACGATCGGCACGCTGGTGGTGCGGTTGCCCAGGCAACCCGCCCAGCGGGCGATGTGTGCGACATCGAGCACGGCATCGCCTCGTTGCAGCACATCGGTTTCGGCGGATTCGGCGACACTGTGGTCGGAGCGCAGGACAAGGTTGGGCACCCCGACGTCCAATCCGCGGTGCAACTGCGCCTGCCCGCGCCGGATGGCATGAATCCAGCCGACCGTGATCGGGAACCCGCCGAGGGGCTTCCACGCCAGGTTGTAGTCGAACTCGCCGTGGTACTCCCGGTGCAGCGTCAGCCCGTAGCCACCGGTGCCCGAGCCGCGCACCACCCGTGTCTTACGCACCCGCGATACCGCCCCGATCGCCGTCGAGGTCGCTTTGGTGCGCAGGATCGCCGGACCGTTGAGATCCAGGAACGGGCTGTTGAGCACCAAGCCGGAAATCCCCATGGCCGCGGTGTCCCCGCGCCGGCGCACCCGGTCCAGCCACAGCGAGACCACCAGACCACCGGTCGAATGCCCGTACACCAGCACCTCAGCAGTGGGATTCTCGGCACGAATGATCGCCGCCGCCCACTCCAGTTCGCGGTCATAGCGGGCCAGGTCGGTGGTGAAGTGCGGAGTCTGGCCCGTTCGCCAGGAACGGCCGCAGCGATCCAGATCCAGGCCGTAGAACCGCCAACCCCGGGCGCTGAAATGATCCGCCAGTTCGGTGTTGAAGAAGTAGTCGGTGTAGCCGTGCACGGCCAGCACCACCAACGGCGACGGAGCCGGATCGGCCTTGCGGACCAGGGTGGCGAACAACTCACCCTCACCGTCGGGGTCGGCGCCCAGGGCCAGGGTGCTCTGGACGTACCCCTTGAGGACGTCGTCAGCCCACTCGGCCTGCGCTGCCGTCACGGGCCAACCATAACCGCGGGTGCGGCGCGGGTAGCAGTATCGATCTCCGGACGCGCCGGATCGGGATGCGCCGGTCGGGATAACCTATGCGCATGGCTGACAACAACATGACCGACGTCATCCTGGTCGGTGCCGGAATCATGAGCGCGACCCTGGGTGCGCTGCTGCGCATGGTTGAGCCGGACTGGTCGATCACGCTGGTGGAACGCCTCGACGCCGCCGCAGCTGAGAGCAGCGATCCCTGGAATAACGCCGGCACCGGCCACTCGGCGCTGTGCGAACTGAACTACACCCCGGAGAAGCCCGACGGCACTATCGAGATCGCCAAGGCGATCAATGTCAATGAGCAATTCCAGGTGACCCGCCAGTTCTGGGCCTACGCCCATGAGCACGGAATCCTCACCGACGTTCGCAGCTTCCTCAACCCGATCCCACACGTCAGTTTCGTCCAGGGCGCCGAGGGCGTCGACTACCTGCGGCGCCGCCGCGACACCCTGGTGCGCAACCCGTTGTTCGCCTCGATGGAGTTTGTCGACGGGGTCGACGAGTTTGCGCGCCGGTTGCCGTTGATGGCGGCCGGCCGCGACTTCTCCGATCCGGTCGGGCTGAACTGGACCGAGGACGGAACCGACGTCGACTTCGGATCGCTGTCCAAGCAACTGCTCGGCTTCGGCACCACCCGCGGAATGAACACCTTATTCGGCCATGAGGTACGCAATCTGCAACAGGAGTCCGACGGCAGCTGGACGGTCAAGGTGACCAACCGGCGCACCGGCGAGAAGATCACATTGCGCAGTAAATTCGTGTTCGTTGGAGCCGGCGGCGGCGCGCTGCCGTTGTTACAGAAGTCGGGAATCAAAGAAGCCAAGGGCTTCGGTGGATTCCCGGTCAGTGGTGAGTGGCTGCGTACCAACAACCCGGAGTTGACCGGCGGCCATCACGCCAAGGTGTACGGACTGCCGCCGCTGGGCGCGCCGCCGATGTCCATGCCGCATCTGGACACCAGGGTGATCAACGGCAAGGACTGGCTGCTGTTCGGCCCGTTCGCCGGATGGTCACCGAAGTTCCTCAAGGCGGGCAAGTTCACCGATCTGCCGCTGTCGGTGAAGCCGAACAATCTGGCGTCGATGATCGGCGTCGGGCTCACCGAACTGCCGCTGCTGAAGTATCTGATCGGCGAGTTGTTGCAGTCCCCGGCCGATCGGGTCGACACGCTGCGGCAGTTCGCTCCGTCTGCGCAGAGCAAGGATTGGGAACTCGACATCGCCGGCCAGCGCGTGCAGGTGATCCGCCGCGACGCCAAGAAATTGGGCGTGCTCGAGTTCGGCACCACGGTGCTCGCCGCCGCCGACGGATCCATCGCGGGTCTACTCGGAGCATCACCGGGTGCCTCCACCGCAGTGCCGGCGATGCTCGAGGTGATGCAGCGTTGCTTCCCGAAGCGCTATCAGTCCTGGCAGCCGAAGCTCACCGAGATGGTGCCGTCGCTGGGCATCAAGCTCTCCGATGAACCGAAGCTGTTCGAGCAGGTGTGGGCACATGGCACCGAGGTGCTCGGCCTGGCCAGCCGGGCCGGGGCGCGTCACGGCGTGGGAGTCGTGTGACGGTCGCGCTACACCTGTGCTGGGGAAAGGATCTCGACGCGGCGACCCTCTATGAGTTGCTGAAGCTGCGGGTCGAGGTGTTTGTCGTGGAGCAGGCCTGCCCCTACCCGGAACTTGATGGCCGTGACCTGCAGGCCCAGACGCGGCACTTCTGGCTTCAGGAGCCGACCGGTGAGGTGATCTCGACGTTGCGCCTGATGGAAGAAAACCCGAACGGCCACAAGCTTTTCCGTATCGGGAGGGTCTGTACCAAACACGCTGCGCGTGGTCAGGGCCACACCGCCCGGTTGATGGCGGCTGCGCTGGCCGACGTCGGCGAGCACCGCTGCGAGATCAATGCTCAGACTTACCTGATCGAGATGTACGCCCGGCACGGTTTTGTCGTCGACGGCGATGAATTTCTGGAGGACGGAATCCCGCACGTCCCGATGGTGCGGGCGCGACGCTCGTGAACTCACCGGGTTATCCGTTCAGCGCGATAGTCGGCCATGACCGACTTCGCCTCGCCCTGCTGCTGTGCGCAGTTCGTCCGGAAATCGGCGGGGTATTGATTCGCGGAGAGAAGGGCACCGCCAAATCAACTGCCGTGCGGGCGTTGGCCGCAGTGCTCACCCAGGCTGATCCCGGTGCCAAGCTGGTGGAGTTGCCGATCGGTGCAACCGAGGACCGCGTCGTCGGATCATTGGATCTGCAGAAGGTGCTGCGCGACGGCGAGCACGCGTTCTCGCCGGGCCTGCTCGCTCGCGCGCATGGTGGTGTTCTCTACGTCGACGAGGTTAATCTGCTTCCCGACCACCTGGTCGATGTTCTGCTCGACGCGGCCGCGATGGGTCGGGTGCATATCGAACGTGACGGGGTGTCGCACTCCCACGAGTCGCGCTTCGTTCTGGTCGGCACCATGAATCCCGAAGAGGGCGAGCTGCGGCCGCAACTTCTCGATCGGTTCGGTCTGGCCGTGGACGTGCAT
>CALQLM010000167.1 GCA_943331415.1 Bifidobacterium breve | reverse complement strand
GCGGCCACGATTCCGATGATGAAGATCGCCATGCCCTCCGGTGCGGGCCCGAAGCCGCCGAGGCCATACCCGCCGGGGTTGAGCGTCTCGCTCGACGAGCGGACGTAGGCGACGATATCGGCTTTCTCCTCGGGCCCGAGTTGGCGTTCGGAGAACTTCGGCATGTTCTGCGGACCGGTCAGCATCGCGGTGTAGATCTGAGCCGGAGTGGCCAGGTCCAGGCTGGGCGCGTACTTGCCCGAGGACAGCGCACCACCACGGCCGGTGAAGTTGTGGCACGACGCGCAGTTGAGCCGGAAGAGATCTCCGCCGCGGGCCACGTCGCTACCGATCAGCGACTGGTCGGCAATCTGGCCGTTAGCATCGCGCGGGACCATCGGACCGCCGCCGAGGCTCTGCACATAGGCGCCCATCGCGTCGGTCTGTGCCTCGTCGAATGTCGGGGTCTTGCGGGGAGCCTGAGCCTCACCGCGAACCGCGGGCATGCGGCCGGTGGACACCTGGAAATACACCGCCGCCTCACCCGCGCCGATCAGGCTGGGTCCGCGGCCGTCGACGCCCTGCAGGTTCGCGCCATGGCAGGAGATGCACGCCGTCTCATAGAGCTGCTGGCCGGTGCGCAACAGCGCCGACTGTGACTGATCCGCGACGGCCACCTGAGGGGTCGGTGTCAAGGTGGCGGCCAGCACGCCCGCCATGCCCAGCCCGAACACCAGCAGCACTGCCGCAGTCAGCCGGCGACGAAACCGCCGTTGCGACGTGCCGCTCATGCGGGACCCAATCTTGAGCATCGAACCCCTTCTCATCAATGGATTTCGCATCAACGGATGAAGTAGATCGTCGCGAACAGGGCGACCCAGACGATGTCGACGAAGTGCCAGTAGTACGACACCACGATGGCTGCGGTTGCCTGCGCAGGCGTGAACTTGGTCATGGTGGTCCGCAACAGCAGCAGTACGAAGGCCACCAGGCCGCCGATGACATGCAGGCCGTGGAAGCCGGTTGCCAGATAGAAAACGCTGCCGTAGGCGCTGCTGGCGATCGTGGTTCCGTGCGTCACCAGGTGGTAGTACTCGTAACCCTGGCCGAGGACGAAAAACAGGCCCATCAGGAACGTCACGGTGTACCACCGGCGCAGACCGAAGACGTCACCGCGCTCGGCGGCGAAGACACCCATCTGGCAGGTGAACGACGAGGCGATCAACACCAGCGTCACCGGCACCGCCTGGTAGAGATTCAGTTCGGTGGGCGGCGGCGGCCAAACGCCCTTCGCCTGCGCGCGTGCGGTGAAATACATCGCGAACAGTCCAGCAAAGAACATCAACTCACTGGATAGCCACACGATGGTGCCGACACTGACCATGTTCGGTCGGTTCAGCGAATGCACGCGGGACGTTATCGCAGTTCCGGAGGTGCCTACAGCGCTCGTCACAGAATGAAGTATGACGCTTTGTAGTTGTCGAGGTACAGCCAGGGGCCGAATTGGTCACAACTTGTTTTCCCGGACCTTGGTGACGGGTCGGCGACGTGCGACGATCTGCCGGTGACATCGTCTGTAGCCGAGCCGGACTCCGGCGCCCCGATCACCACATGGCCGCAGGTCCTGGGCCGTTCGACCGCCGGATCTGAACTCGCCGCGGGCCAGGCGGCCTGGGCGATGGACCAGATCATGACGGGGGCGGCCACACCCGCCCAAATCGCCGCCTTCGGCGTGTCGATGACGATGAAGCGCCCCACGCCCACCGAGGTGCGCGATCTGGCGGACACCATGCTGAGCTACGCGCTGCGGGTTCCCACCGATGTGATCGGCAACGACACCGTCGACATCGTGGGCACCGGCGGCGACGGCTCGAACACGGTGAACATCTCGACGATGGCTGCGATCGTGGTCGCCGCCGCCGGGGTACCGGTGGTCAAGCACGGTAATCGGGCCGCCTCGTCGCGCAGCGGCGGTGCCGACATGCTCGAAGCGCTGGGCGTCCGCATCGACCTGGGGCCCGAGCAGGTGGCGAGGTCTGTCGCCGAGGTGGGTATCGGCTTCTGTTTCGCTCCGGTATTTCACCCCTCCTACCGGTACGCGGGCCCGCCGCGCCGTGAGATCGGTGTGCCGACCGTATTCAATCTGCTTGGGCCGCTTACCAATCCGGCACGTCCCCGGGCCGGATTGATCGGTTGCGCATTCAGTGATCTCGCCGAGGTGATGGCCGGGGTGTTTGCCGCTCGCGGGGCGAGCGTTCTGGTGGTGCATGGCGATGACGGTCTCGACGAGCTGACCACCACGACCACCAGCACCATCTGGCGGGTGCAGGCCGGCACAGTCGACACACTCACCTTCGATCCGCTCGGCTTCGGAATTCCCCGCGCCCGAGTCGAGGATCTCGTCGGCGGAGACGCCGAGGCCAATGCCGAACAGGCGCGCCGGGTGTTCGCCGGAGCTACCGGGGCGGTGCGCGATGCCGTCGTGCTCAACGCGGCGGGGGCGATGGTCGCCTACGCCGGGTTATCCAGCCATGCCGAATGGCTGCCGTCCTGGGAGATTTCCCTGAGCCGTGCGGCCGAGGCGATCGACTCCCGGGCTGCCGAGCGGCTGCTCGAGCGCTGGGTGAACGTCACGCGCCAGTTCTGACTCACCGTGTGGGTCAAGGAGTTCCGATGCGGTGAGTCGGGCTGAGCGCGCCGTGGCAGCCCAGTCCAGCCAGCCGCCTGCGGAATATCGTGGCGAGGCGAAACCGCTTGTGGCACTGACGATCCGAACGCCAGGCGCAGCGAGCCAGCGGGCGATGAGGGAGGTCTCCTCGACCAGTGCGCCGCCCAGCGGCGCCGGTTGCGGCAACACCACCTGAGCGCCGCCCCGCAGCATTTCGACAACGGGCATTGGCGGTACATGGGCGCGAGCGCACCCCGCGCCGGCCAGCTGGCCGTGTCGGATGATCGCCAGCTGCCAGCCGCCCGCGCCGTCGGGTGCCGCGGCCACCAGTTCGGCCACCGATGCCAGCGCGCCCAGCCGCTGACCGCGCCACAACACCTCGATCGTGGCAGCTGTCACATCCCGGAGCCGGGCCGCGTTTTCGTAGCGCGCCCGCTGCGCCAGTTCGGTGACCCCCCGCACCGCGGCTGCCAGCGCCCCGTCGTCCAGTCCGTCGATCACCGCGGCCGCCCGCCGGGGCGCCTCCGCGTAATCCGATGCCGACGCCCCGCGGATCGCCGGGCACGGCGATACCTCCCGCTGCGGGCAGGCGGGCCCGTGTTCGCCGCGGATTCCGATCCGGGTCGTGCAGGTCCGCACGCCGGTGAACCGGGCGAGAAATCCGGCGGAGTCAACGGCCTCGGCGCGGGAACGGAAGGGTCCGATTGCGCGCTCGGTGCGGGGTGAGCGCACCACCGACAGTCGGGGAAAGGGCTCGTCGGTCAGCGTCACCCACCACCACCGGTGCGGAAAGCGCGACCGGCGGTTATAGGGCGGCGCGTGGGCAGCTAGCAGGCGTAGTTCGCGCACGCCCGCCTCCAACGCATGGGCGCATTCGACATGGTCGACCGCTGCGGCGAGGCTCACCATCTCCTTGATGCGACCGCGGGGATCGGCTCCGGTGAAGTACTGACTCACCCGCCGCCGCAGATCGGTCGCGGTGCCGACATAGAGCACTTCCGCACTCGGTCCGCGGAAGAGATACACCCCGGGCCGATGTGGAATTCCGTTGGCCAGCAATCGTTTTCCGCGCTGGGCATTGGACACCGTGGGGAGATACGCACGGAGATCCTGGTAGGTCGCAACGCCCTGGTTGCCGACCCGCTCGATCAACGCGTGCAGAACGTCGACGGTCGCGCGCGCATCGTCGAGTGCCCGGTGAGTGGGCTCGGTGGCGGACCCGAACAATCGGGCCAGTGCCGACAGCCGAACGCTAGGCGCTTCCTCGCGGCTCAGCACCCGGCGTGCCAGCCGCACCGTGCATAGCACCGGGGGATTGGGCCACGGGATATCGCATTGCTCGGCCGCGGCCCGGAGAAAGCCGATATCGAATCCCGCGTTATGCGCCACCAGCACGGCACCGTGGGCGAATTCCAGAAACATCGGCAACACGGCCGCGATGGTCGGGGCATCGCGCACCATCGCGGTGGTGATACCGGTGAGTTCGACGATCTGCGGCGGGATAGTGCGCTGCGGGTCCACCAGGGTGGCGAACTCACCGATGATCTGTCCGCCGCGCACCTTGACCGCCCCGATCTCAGTGATCGCGTCCGATGAGCCGTCGGCAGCGGCTTTGGCGCGCGACCCGGTGGTCTCGAGGTCGACGACGACGAATGTGGTGTCACGCAGCGATATCTCCGCGGCAGCATCGACGTCAGCGAAGCTCAGCTGGGGGTCTGTTCGCGAGCCGGCCACGGTGAATGACGGTAGGCACAACCACCGACAAGCGCTGTCCGCCACACCGACGGAGGAAAACTTGTCGGTAGCCGTCTCTAGCGTGCGGGGCAGCCGAGAAGTCGTGCTGAACATGAACAGGAAAGAGGACACCGATATGGACCAGGTCCCGACGGAACCGGGTGATCCGGTGATCATTGATTGTGACGACTGTGCGGTACGGGGTCCTGGTTGTAGAGACTGCG
>CALQLM010000166.1 GCA_943331415.1 Bifidobacterium breve | reverse complement strand
GATGCACTCGTCACAGATGTAAACACCGGGGCCGGCGATGAGCTTCTTAACCTGCTTCTGACTCTTCCCGCAGAAAGAGCATTTCAGCAGGTCACCGCCGTCTCCGATGCGCGCCATGGTGGTGAGCCCTACTTCCTTCGCCGTCGTCGGCGCAGTTCCGTGTCGTCTATCCGGTGCCGGTCCGCATCCGACGCTACCTGCTCGATCCGTCACGGTGCGACCGATAAAGGCGAATAGCGTCGGTGGTATTAGTCATCGATGTTTCAGTTGAGTCGCGTGGTGAACATATCGCCAATTGGGGCGTCCGGTGGCGCGGCGCGCACAGCCGTATCTCCGGCGTGTCGCCGCCGTTATGCAACCGAGAGCGCAGCTGCGGCGCACCTCAGGCGCTCTGCGCGGACAACTTCCGGTAGGCCAGCACCGTGTCGATGATCCCGTACTCCTTCGCCGCCTCGGCGGTGAGGATCTTGTCGCGGTCGGTGTCCTTGCGGATGACCGCGGCGTCCTTCCCGGTGTGGAGGGCCAGCGTCTCCTCCATCAGGGTGCGCATCCGCTCGATCTCGGCGGCCTGGATCTCCAGGTCGGAGAACTGGCCCTGGATGACGCCGGACAGCGACGGCTGGTGGATGAGAATCCGGGCATTGGGCAGTGCCATCCGCTTGCCCGGTGAGCCGGCGGCCAGCAGCACCGCGGCTGCCGAGGCTGCCTGGCCAAGACACACGGTCTGGATGTCGGCACGGACGTACTGCATGGTGTCGTAGATCGCCATCAGTGAGGTGAACGAGCCACCCGGCGAGTTGATGTACATGGTGATATCGCGATCGGGATCGAGCGACTCCAGCACCAGCAGCTGGGCCATGATGTCGTTCGCCGAGGCGTCGTCCACCTGGACGCCGAGGAAGATGATGCGCTCCTCGAACAGCTTGTTGTAGGGGTTGGATTCCTTGACGCCCCAACTCGAGTGCTCGATGAACGACGGCAGAATGTAGCGCGCCTGGGGGGCCAGCCGCGGGTCGGCCTGAGAGAAGGGCGTTGCATCAACCATTGGAGGCTCCGTTGAAGTGGGCGCGGGTGATGATGTGGTCGACGAAGCCGTACTCCAGGGCTTCGGCCGCGGTGAACCACCGGTCCCGGTCCGAGTCGGCCTCAATGCGTTCGATCGGCTGCCCGGTGAACTCGGCGTTGAGCCGGAACATTTCCTTCTTGATCAATGCGAACTGCTCAGCCTGAATCGCGATATCGGCGGCCCCGCCGGTGATGCCGCCCAGCGGCTGATGCATCAGGATGCGCGCGTGCGGGAGCGCATAGCGCTTCCCCTTGGCGCCCGCCGCTAGGAGGAACTCGCCCATCGAGGCGGCCATGCCCATGGCGTAGGTGGCGATGTCGCAGGGCGCCAGCACCATGGTGTCGTAGATGGCCATACCGGCGCTGATCGAGCCGCCCGGAGAGTTGATGTACAGCGAAATGTCCTTGGTCGGGTCTTCGGCCGCCAGCAGCAGGATCTGGGCGCACAGCCGATTGGCGATGTCGTCGTCGACCTGGGAGCCAAGGAAGATGATTCGCTCAGCGAGCAAGCGCTCGTAGACCGAGTCGCTGAGGTTCAGCCCAATCGCGCCGGAACGCATATGAGTCACGACTTGCTACCTGCTTTCTAAAAACTTCGTCATTTCCTGAGGTGCTTCCCGAGGTTCTACTCGACCCTAACCAACCCTTGGCCCGCGACACTCACTACCGCAACGCTCTTTCGCTGTCGGCGTTACTCGTCCTCGCCGGCAGGCTCGTCAACTGGCTCGTCGGCAGGCTCAGAATCCGAGTCCCCGGCCGAGCCGAAGAACTCACTGGTGTCCACCACGGTGCCGTCGGTGTCGGTCACGGTGGCCGCCTCGACCACGGCCGCCACAGCCAGGCCGCGGCGCACATCGGCGTAGATGGCGGGCAGCTGGTTGTTCTGTTGCAGCAGCTGGATCAACTGCTGCGGCTCGACGCCGTACTGACGCGACATCAGCACCACCCGCTCACTCAGGTCGTTCTCGCCGACCTGGATCTCCAGGTCATCGGAAATCGCATCCATCAACAACTGGGTCTTGATCGCCTTCTCCGCAGCCTCGCGGTTTTCGGCGTCGAACTTCGCCCGGGAGCTGCCCTGCGCTTCGAGTGTCTCGGCGAACCTTTCCTCGTCATGGTCAAGCGGATGGATCGCGTTGTGCAATGCCGAATCGACCTGAGCCTGAACGATCGCCTGCGGCAGCGGCACCTCAACGAGATCGAGCAGCGTCTCCAGCGCGTTATCGCGGATGGCCTCGGCCTGATGGATCCGCTTGACCCGCCGCACCTGTTCGATCAGGTTCTCCCGTAATTCCGCGATGGTGTCGAATTCGCTTGCCAGTTGGGCGAATTCGTCATCCGGTTCGGGAAGCTCCCGCTCCTTGATCGACTTCACCGTCACGGTCACCTCGGCATCCTGCCCGGCATGCTCACCGGCAAGGAGCTTGGTGGTGAACGTGGCGGATTCGCCGTCGGAGAGCCCGACGATCGCCTCGTCGAGACCCTCGATCAGCTGGCCCGAGCCGATCTCATGGGAGAGCCCTTCGGTCTTGCCGTCCGGCACGTCCTCGCCATCGACGGAGGCGGAGAGGTCGATCGAGACGAAGTCGCCCGTCTGCGCTGGCCGCTCGACGCCCTTGAGGGTGCCGAACCGGGCGCGCAGACCCTCCATCTCGGCCTCGACCTCGTCATCGCCGACCTCCACGGAGTCCACCGAGATCTTCAGCTCAGCCAAGTCGGGAAGATCGATATCGGGGCGGACGTCGACCTCGGCGGTGAACACCAGTTCCTCGCCGTCCTCGATCTTGGTGACCTCGATATCCGGCTGGCCAAGGGGGCGAAGATCCTCGGTCGTCACCGCTTCGGAATACCGGGCCGGCAGCGCATCGTTGACCACCTGCTCCAGCACCGCACCACGGCCGACCCTGGCCTCGAGCAGCTTGGCCGGAGCCTTACCGGGCCGGAACCCGGGCAGCCGAACCTGCTGGGCGAGTTGCTTGTACGCGCGGTCGAAATCCGCCTTGAGTTCCGTGAACGGAACCTCAACGCTGATGCGAACCCGGGTGGGGCTCAATTTCTCGACAGTGCTCTTCACGCTGGTACTCCCGTTCGTCTGGCGTCTGCGGCGTTGGGTGTGTCGGGGTGACAGGATTTGAACCTGCGGCCTTCCGCTCCCAAAGCGGATGCGCTACCAAGCTGCGCTACACCCCGCTGCTGTAGCTTCTCGCGCCCGAATCCTACGGCTCAACACCGGCCGAGCCACACCCGACCTCAGCGAGGTCGGGTGGTCCGACTGGATTGGAACTGGCGGACGCCGGTACATTTGGGCTCGCGCAAGCACGCGGGCGTAGCTCAATGGTAGAGCCCTAGTCTTCCAAACTAGCTACGCGGGTTCGATTCCCGTCGCCCGCTCCACGCACGACGACGGCACCTGACACATGCCATCGGCCCTGGTAACGACACGATCGCGGTTCGGCCGCGATTCATTCCTGCGCTTCTTTTCAGTCGCGTGACGACCGTAGATTCAGGGTTCGTTCCGCTGGCCCGGCCGGGCCGGGAGTGCTCGTAGCAGGAGGCGCGTTGAGCGACCAGGCTTCCCTCATCAGCGGCACGTGCGCGGGCGGATTCGAGGCGGTCCGCGCAGCCTTCGAAAACAACTTCACCCAGCACAGCGAAGTCGGGGCCGCGGTGGCGGTGTGGGTCGACGGTGATCTGGTGGTCAACCTGTGGGGCGGATACGCCGATGCCCGTCGGCGGCGGCGCTGGCGGGAGAACACCCTGGCCAGCGTCTTCTCCGCAACCAAGGGTCTGACGAGCACCTGCATGCACCTCCTCGCCGACCGCGGGGAGATCGACCTTGATGCCCCGGTGGCGCAGTACTGGCCCGAGTTCGGTCAAGCCGGTAAGTCCGATATCACCATCGCGTCGGTGCTGGGACACCGATCCGGGGTGATCGGTCCGCGCACCCGGATGCACTGGAGCGAAACCGGAGATTGGGACCTGGTCTGCGAACGACTGGCCGCCTCCGAGCCATGGTGGGAACCGGGTACCGCTCAGGGCTATCACATGGTCAGTTTCGGGTTCATCCTCGGCGAGGTGGTGCGCCGGGCGACCGGCCGCACCCTCGGCCAGTATCTCCGCACCGAGATCGCCGAGCCAATGGGAATCGACGTGCACATCGGATTGCCGGCCGCCGATCATCACCGCTGCGCGGAGATGATCAATAAACCGCATATCCGCGATGTGCTCGCCGCCGGCGGGGCGCCCGGGTATCCGGAATCGCTCGAGGAGCACCCGATGGCCGCACTGTCGGTCGCCGTCGGCTTCATGCCCGACGACGAGTTGGGATGCAACGACCTGGCTCGCTGGCGCTCGGCAGAGTTCCCCGGAACCAACGGCCACGTCTCTGCCCTGGGGCTTTCGAGCTTTTACAACGGTCTCGCGCAGGAGAAGCTGCTCAGCCGCGAACAGTTGGAGCTGGTCCGGGTTTCGCAGGGCGGATTCGACGCCGATATCGTGCTGGGCCCGCGCGTCGCCGACCACGGCTGGGGTCTGGGCTACATGCTCAACCAGCGGGGGGTGGCGGG
>CALQLM010000165.1 GCA_943331415.1 Bifidobacterium breve | reverse complement strand
TTGAGGTCATCGAGGCCGGCCTGGACCAGGTCGGGCCGGTCGATGGCCAGATCCGGAGCCAGACCGAAGGAGGCCATGATGGCCCGTTCCCCGTCGGGTTCGCTCACGGTGCCCTTGACCGTGCACTCGACAATCCCCGGCCAGCCCATGGCGAACACGTGCTTGGAGCCGGACAACTTGGACCAGACCTTGATGCACCGTCCGGTATGGCCTTCGCGCACCAACTGGGCCAGGGCGGGAGGAAGGCCCGGGGTGAACTCGATATCGCCCAGGGTGTTCAGCGGGGCGGCCAGGATGACCTGACGGCCCCGGTAGTGCTTTCCAGTGGCCGTGGTGACCTCGACTCGGTCGGAGAGTTCGGTCACCGAGGTGACCGGTTCGCTCAGGCGGATGTGCTCGGAGATCTCGTCGGCGACGCGCTGGGCCAACCCGCCGCTGCCGATATCGACGCGGGCCAGGGAGGCGAAGAACGAGTAGTCGGGGTTGTGGTCGAAGCCCGCGATCTCGCGGAGGTAGACCAGGGCCGAGAACTCCTCGGGCAGGGCGCCGGTGAGGGTGTAGGACTGAGCCCGAAGCAGATCGGCGATCGCCGGGGGAGCGTTGAGTTTGTCCAGATACTCGTTGAACGGGATGTCCAGAGCAGCGGTATCGGTCTGGGTGAAACCCTTGGCGAAGACCACCGGAGCGATATCGGCCCGCAACCGGTTGAGGACTTCCTCCAACTCGTTCATATCGATCAACCCGTCGGGTTCATCGCCGTCGGAGTGCCGGCCGTCGAGGAACCAGCGGCTGGCACCGCCTTTGTCTGCTTCGACGAACTTCGCGCCGTAACGGGCCACCTCAGCTGCCATGAAGTGATGCCGTGCCGGATCGAACCATTCCGCGCCGAGGTCGATCACGACGTCGGTGCCGGGGAATGTGCCCGAGTAGGTGCGGCCTCCCGGCCGGTCCCGGGCCTCCAGAACCACCACGGTGCGTCCCGCCTCGATGAGATCGCGCGCGGCGACCAGCCCGGCGAATCCTGCCCCGATGACAACGGCGTCATGGACCTCGGTTGCGTTCATGGCCCGATTGTGGCACGGGGACGCCTACCGCTATCGGCCATTGCGGTTAGGGTGTCACGAGCATCGGGGCCCAACCCCGAGCATCCTAGGAAGCAAAAGCACAGCCCATGACAGATACCAAGACGACTGTTGGCGTGGTCGCCGAGTCGGCGCCGGATGAGCGCCGGGTGGCGCTGGTGCCCAAGGCGGTCACGGCGTTGGTCAATAGCGGCGTCGCCGTGGTGGTCGAATCCGGTGCCGGGGAATCCGCCCTGCTGCCCGACGATCTCTACACCGCCGCCGGCGCGACGATCGGCGATGCCTGGGCATGCGACATCGTGTTGAAGGTGGCGCCTCCGACGGCTGCCGAGGTGGCCCGGCTTCGCGCCGGCCAGACGCTCATCGGCTTCCTCGCACCGCGCAACGCCGACAACCAGATCGGTGCGCTCAAGGCGGCGGGTGTGCAGGCGTTTGCGGTCGAGGCGATCCCGCGCATCTCCCGCGCCCAGGTGATGGATGCGCTGTCCTCTCAGGGCAACGTGGCCGGATACAAGGCCGTCATCCTCGCGGCCAGCGAATCCACCCGCTTCTTCCCGATGCTGACCACCGCGGCGGGCCCGGTCAAACCGGCCAGCGTGCTGGTGCTGGGCGTCGGTGTGGCCGGACTGCAGGCACTGGCCACCGCCAAACGGCTGGGTGGGCGCACCACCGGGTACGACGTCCGGCCCGAGGTGGCCGATCAGGTCCGGTCGGTGGGTGCCCAATGGCTCAACATCGGGATCGACGCCGCGGGTGAGGGCGGGTATGCGCGTGAACTCACCGAGGAGGAACGGGCCGCGCAGCAGAAGAAACTCGAGGAGGCCATCGGTGGCTTCGACGTGGTCATCACCACGGCGCTGGTGCCGGGTCGGCCCGCGCCCCGGCTGGTGACCGCTGCCGCGGTGCGGGGTATGAAACCCGGCAGCGTGGTCATCGACCTCGCCGGTGAGACCGGTGGCAACTGCGAGCTCACCGAACCGGGGCAGACCGTCGTCAAACACGGGGTCACCATCGCCTCGCCGCTGAACCTGCCGGCCACCATGCCCGAACACGCCAGCGAGCTGTACTCGAAGAACCTGACCTCGCTGCTGGAACTGCTCATCACCGATGGCGCGCTGGCGCCGGACTTTTCCGATGAGGTCATCGCGGCCTCCTGTGTCACACGCGAGGTGCAGAACTGATGTACACCCAATTGCTGGCCAACCTCGCGATCCTGGTGCTTGCCGGTTTTGTCGGCTTCGCGGTGATCTCCAAGGTGCCCAACACCCTGCACACACCGCTGATGTCGGGTACCAACGCCATCCACGGCATCGTGGTGCTGGGCGCACTGCTGGTGCTGGGCAACCTGCCCGCCGACGCGCACTGGGGTGTGCGCATCATCGGCTTCATCGCGCTGGTGTTCGGAACACTCAACGTGATCGGCGGCTTCCTCGTCACCGACCGCATGCTCGGCATGTTCAAGGGCAAGAAGAAGCCACTGCCGGCGGCCGATAAGGCGAAAGAGGTCACCAAGTGACCTACCTCGTTGATGGCCTCTACATCCTGGCCTTCTCGTTGTTCATTTACGGTCTGTCCGGTCTGACCGGACCCAAGACCGCGGTACGCGGTAACTGGATTGCCGCAATCGGCATGGGTATCGCCGTCGTCGCGACCCTGATCAAGATCCGGGACACCGCACCGATCAACTGGATACTCATCGTTGCCGGTTTGGCCATCGGTGTGATCCTCGGCGTGCCACCGGCCAAGAAGACCAAGATGACGGCGATGCCGCAGTTGGGGGCGCTGTTCAACGGTGTGGGCGGCGGCACCGTCGCGCTCATCGCGTGGTCGGAATTCATTGAGACCAAGGGTTTTTCGGAGTTCAAGCCGGAGCAGTCACCCACCGTCGCACTGGTGGTCGGCTCACTGTTCGCCGCCGTCATCGGCTCGGTGTCGTTCTGGGGTTCGCTGGTCGCCTTCGCCAAACTGCAGGAAACGATCATTCCGAAGAATGTCGAGAAGGCATTCGTCAAGGGTGCCAAGGCCTTCCAGGCCGCCAACATCGTGCTGCTGATCGTCGCTGTCGCGGTTGCGGTGTACATCGGCCTGAACAAGGGCCTTGCGGAGTGGTGGATCGTGCTTCTGCTGGTGCTCGCGGGCATCATGGGTCTGTTCGTGGTGTTCCCCATCGGCGGAGCCGATATGCCGGTGGTCATCTCGCTGCTCAACGCGATGACCGGATTGTCTGCCGCCGCAGCAGGTTTGGCGCTCAATAACACCGCCATGATCGTCGCCGGCATGATCGTCGGGGCGTCGGGTTCGATCCTGACCAACCTGATGGCTGTAGCGATGAACCGGTCCATCCCGGCGATCGTGTTCGGGTCCTTCGGCGGTGGCGATACCGCAGATGGACCGGCCGGCGGCGACCAGGGCACCGTCAAGGCGACGTCGGCTGCCGACGCGGCGATCCAGATGGCCTACGCCAACCAGGTGATCGTCGTTCCTGGCTACGGATTGGCCGTCGCGCAGGCTCAGCACACCGTCAAGGAACTGGCCGACCTACTCGAAGCCCGAGGCGTCGAGGTCAAGTTCGCCATCCACCCGGTGGCGGGCCGGATGCCCGGACATATGAACGTGCTGCTTGCCGAGGCCGATGTCGAGTACGACGCGATGAAGGAGATGGACGATATCAACGGCGAGTTCGGCCGCACGGATGTGACGCTGGTGATCGGTGCCAACGATGTCACCAACCCGGCCGCCCGCAACGATCCGTCCAGCCCGATTCACGGAATGCCGATCCTCAACGTCGACCAGTCCCGGTCGGTGATCGTGCTCAAGCGGTCGATGTCGTCGGGTTACGCCGGCATTGAGAATCCGCTGTTCTTCCTCGATCAGACCTCGATGCTGTTCGGCGACGCCAAGAAATCGGTCTCCGAGGTCATCGAGGCGCTCAAAGACCTGTAGCGCCCATCAGGACGGTCTGCAGGGCGGCCCGGAACTCATCGGACAATGGTTCGGGTCCGTCCTCCCCGAGTGCCACCAGCACGGTGTCGCACACGCCGATACAGTCGCCCCCGAGGAACAGACCGGTCGACGCGACATAGGAGGTGCGGCCGATGCGGCCGACTCCCGCGCCGGTCTGGATGGTCGCCGGCCAGTGCGCCTCGACGAGGAAGTGCACCGCGTTCTGTGATGTCACCAGGCGAATCCTGCGCCGCTTCACGTCATACGCGTGCGGCAGTAGGCCGCGATTCATGGTGGCGCGGGCGTTCTCGTGCAACGACTCCAGGGCGAGGTTGTTGAGATGGCCGTTGGCGTCCATATCGCCATAGCGGGCCGCGATGACGTCGACAACGGGGTAGGACTCCAGGCGAAGACGTCGCGGATCCGGACGCGGGGCGGTGGTCGTCCAATCGGTCACAAGGTGTCCCAGCTTAGCAACTCGAGACAATCGGCCGTGGGTTCCGACGGGCAGTCAGGTATCGATCCGCAGCGATTGCGGGTGACTCTCGATGTTCTGGCCGAGTTGCACACCCTTGAGGAGTCCCATCCCGATTTCATCGCCGTGCGTCGGGCGACCGCG
>CALQLM010000164.1 GCA_943331415.1 Bifidobacterium breve | reverse complement strand
GCCCGGATGTTTCGAGTCCACGAGGTAGGACCCACCCGCCGCGTGCTTGAGATGGCCGCCTCGATCAAGGGTGACAGGCCTCCGGCGCGAACGGTCCGAGGGCTGGCATGAGTTCCGACACCACCTACCCCGGTGACACCTGGTTAGCCGGGCACAGCTGGCATCGGCCCACCTGGACGCTGGCCGAACTCGAGGCCGCCAAACGCGGCCGGACCATCTCGGTGGTGCTACCCGCTCTCAACGAGGCCGAGACGGTCGGTTCGGTCATTGACACGATCACTCCGATGCTGGGCGGCCTCGTCGATGAGCTGATCGTGCTGGACTCCGGCTCCACCGATGCCACGGCGACCCGCGCCCGTGCTGCAGGTGCGCGGGTGGTCACCCGCGAGGAAGCCCTTCCGGACGTGGCGCCCCGGCCGGGCAAGGGTGAAGCGCTGTGGCGTTCGCTGGCCGCCACTACCGGCGACATCATCGTCTTTATCGACTCCGACCTGATCGATCCCGATCCGATGTTCGTACCCCGTTTGGTCGGTCCGTTACTCACCGCCGATGGGATCCACCTGGTGAGGGGCTTCTACCGGCGGCCGCTGAAGGTCGGCGACGGCACCGATGCCAACGGCGGCGGTCGGGTCACGGAACTGGTCGCTCGCCCGCTGCTGGCCGCGTTGCGGCCTGAACTGGGCTATGTGTTGCAGCCGTTGGGAGGGGAGTACGCGGGTACGCGCGAGTTGCTGGCATCGGTGCCCTTCGCGTCCGGATACGGCGTCGAGATCGGCATCCTCATCGATACCTATGACCGGCTCGGTCTGGGCGCGATCGCTCAGGTGAACCTGGGTGTTCGCACACATCGCAACCGACCGCTGAGCGAGCTCGGACCGATGAGCCGACAGATCATCGCCACCTTGTTGACCCGCTGCGGGATCACCGACTCAGGGGTCGGGCTGACTCAGTTCATCCCCGATGGCGACGGCTATTTGACGCACGCCTCGACGGTGTCACTAGACGACCGACCGCCCATGGACACTCTGCGCTAGGCCCGCATACCCGCGCTGCATGAGGCAGGATCTTCTTCGTGACGTTGATCCTGCTGTATCTGGTGGTGCTGATTCTGGTGGCCGTTGTCCTGTTCGGGATAGCCAGCCTGGTGTTCGGTCGGGGCGAACAATTGCCGCCACTTCCGCAGGCCACCACCGCGACCGTGTTGCCTGCGTCGGAGGTCACCGGTGCCGACGTCGAGGCGGTGAAGTTCACCCAGGTGTTGCGCGGCTACAAGACCAGTGAGGTGGACTGGGTATTGGACCGGCTGGGTACCGAAATCGACCAGTTGCGTGCCGCACTCGCCGCAACGCGCGTCAGCGCGCATCAGTCTGACCCGGACCTCGGGTGAGGCAGGCCGTCGGCGACGACGGCCGCCGCCGGTGCGACTGGGCTTCGGGTGGGCTGACGCTTCTGGAGACGTACCACGACCAGGAGTGGGGGCGGCCACTGCGCGGCCACGTCGCGCTGTTCGAGCGGATGAGCCTGGAGGCATTTCAGAGTGGCTTGTCCTGGCTGATCATTTTGCGCAAGCGGGAGAATTTCCGGCGCGCCTTCGACGGCTTCACTATCGAGACGGTGGCGGGCTACACCGGGTCCGATGTGGCGCGACTGCTGGCTGACCCCGGCATCGTGCGTAACCGGGCCAAGATCGAGGCCACTATCGCCAATGCACGGCTGGCACTGGATCTCGGTATCGATATGTCCGAATTGCTGTGGTCCTACGCGCCGTCGCCGCGTCCGCGCCCGGCCAGATCCGCCGATGTGCCGTCGTCCAGCCCGGAGTCCGTCGCTTTGGCCCGCCGGCTGAAAAGCCTCGGCTTCCGGTTCGTCGGACCCACCACCGCCTACGCGCTGATGCAGGCAACCGGGATGGTCGATGACCATGTGCGGACCTGCTGGGTGCCTCCGGATGGTCGGTGACCCAGCTCCTGTGATCTATCGCGGCGAGGGGTATGCGCCGTTGTTAGAGTTCTGGCGTCGCGGGGTGGCTCGTCATCGATCCGGTATTGGAGAGGGAGCACATGAGTGGAGATCTAGCGACTGTGGCGGGCCTGCTCGGAGCGGCCGACGTGGCCCAGGGACCAACCACCGAGCAGCTGCGCGTGATCGACAGCCTGGCCCGGGGGTACTTCGGCCTCGACATCGATGTGAAGACGGTGAAGCCGATCACACCCGCGGAATTGGCTGCCACCATGGACATTCACGACTGGAGGTCCTGCCACCGGGTCATCGAACTGCTGATCCTCATCGAGTTTTGTCGGCACCCTGCTGACGCGGCGCAAGCAGATCGGGCCGAAGAGTACATCGGTCTGCTCGGCACCGAGAATCTGGCGGTTGTGGCGCGCGACGTTCAGACCGGTCATCGGGAGCAGGTGATGGCCGACTGGGTCCGATTCGGCGAGGGCAGCAGGGGCTTAGCCGGATTGGACGACGACAACGTCTCATCGTTTGTGCATGGGTTGGTCGATTGCGCGCCCGGAACAATGGGACGTGGTCTTTACGACTTCTACGTCGGCCACGGCGTGGCGTTTCCGGGCGATCCCGACGGCGGCGGCGTCTCCATGGCCTACCACGACTTGACCCACGTTCTGACGGGCTACCACCCGACACCTCCAGACGAAGTCGCTCTTCAGGCAATGCTCACTGCAGCGTCCAACGGCGACCACCATTTCTCGGGCCTTGTCGCGTCCTTGGCTCTTTTCGAGTCCGCCGCCGCCGAGTTTCCGGGTATTGCCGCCACGGAAGCGGTGTTGGACCGGCCCGGGGCCGCGGATAGGCTCGCCGACGCATTCCGGCGGGGTTCGCAGTGCACTGGTGATTTCGGGGCCATCGACTTCGTGTCACGCCTGGACGATCTTGTGGTCGATGTTCGTGCCGAGTACAACATCGAAGCCGTTAGCGATGGTCGATAACGGCCTGCGGACCTGCTCAGACGCCCTCGGGACCAGCGTTTAGCTGGGCTTTTATACCTCTGGGCGCTGATAGGGAACAATGGAAACACTAGAATCAATGAACCCGGCAACGATTCATTCATATCGGCGGGTCTGCTCGATCTGGAGGGAGCATTCGATGGCGGCGATGAAGCCCCGGACTGGCGACGGTCCACTGGAAGCGACCAAAGAGGGGCGCGGCATCGTCATGCGGGTACCGCTGGAGGGCGGTGGCAGGCTCGTCGTCGAATTGACACCCGATGAGGCCTCCGCACTGGGCGACGAACTCAAGGGCGTCACCAGCTAGATCAGGCGGGTCACGCCGACACCGCGCGATAGATCTCGCATGTCTGCTCGGCGATGCGCGCCCACGAGAATTCGTTGATACAGCGCTGACGTCCGGCTGCACCATAGGCTCGCGCTTTCGCGGGATCGGCCACCAGTGCGTTCACCGCGGCGGCCAGGCCCGTTTCAAATGCGATCGGATCCGCTGCGTCATAGTGCACCAGGGTGCCGGTGACGCCGTCGTCGACCACCTCTGGAATGCCGCCCACGTCAGACGCGACCACCGCCGTTTCGCACGCCATCGCCTCAAGGTTGACGATGCCCAATGGTTCGTAGATGGAGGGGCATATGAAAGCTGTTGCCGCTGAGAGAATTTCGCGAATTCCGTGCACCGGCAGAATGTCCCGGACCCAGAACACACCGCGGCGCTCGTGGGCCAGGTCCGAGACAGCGGAGGCCACCTCGGCGGCGATCTCCGGGGTGTCAGGAGCCCCGGCGCACAGCACCAGCTGGACCTCAGGATCAAAGCGATGAGCTGCCGCAATGAGGTGCGGCACACCCTTTTGGCGGGTGATCCGGCCAACGAAAGCCACCATGGGTTTGGCCGGGTCCACGCCGAGCTCTGAGAGCACCGACTCGCGCGGGTCGGGTTGGGCCGGGTACCACGCGTCGGTGTCGATTCCGTTCTTGACCACGTGCACTCGGGCCGGGTTCAGCGCCGGGTAAGCCGACAGCACGTCGTCGCGCATGCCGGCACTCACCGCGATCACGGCATCGGCGGCTTGCACGGCGGTGCGCTCCACCCATAACGACACCTGATAGCCGCCGCCGAGTTGCTCGGCCTTCCACGGCCGCAGGGGTTCCAGCGAGTGTGCCGTCAGCACGTGGGGGACACCGTGCAGCAGCGAGGCGATATGCCCGGCCATACCGGTGTACCAGGTGTGTGAATGCACGACCGTCGCATCGGCGGCGGCGTTGGCCATTCTCAGATCCGCCGACAACGTCGCCAGCGCGGGATTGGCATCCGCTAGCGCAGGGTCGGGCTGATGGGCGAACGCGCCGGGGCGCGACACCCCCATACAGTGCACGTCGACCTCACAGAGACGGCGCAACTGGGCGACGAGTTCGGTCACATGCACCCCGGCCCCGCCGTACACCTCAGGCGGGTACTCGCGGGTCATCATCGCCACTCGCATACCGCTGACCGTAGCGCCACCGTGCTTTGTTAGGCGTTGCGATAGGGAAACCGCTCCCACATCCTTGCCGGTGATAAGGAAACGGTGATTGCCTGCCGGTCGGCAGGAGCGGTGACTAGGTTTACCTTCATGAGGGAGCTGCCACACGTACTCGGCATCGTTATGGCCGGGGGTGAGGGTAAGCGGCTGTATCCGCTCACCGCGGATCGTGCCAAGCCCGCGGTTCCCTTCG
>CALQLM010000163.1 GCA_943331415.1 Bifidobacterium breve | reverse complement strand
GGATCACCCCGACATCCAGTCCGAGGAAGCGGTGCACGCGACCCATCCACTCGCTATCGCGTCGGGCCAGGTAGTCGTTGACCGTGACGACGTGCACGCCCTTGCCACTCAAGGCGTTGAGGTAGGCCGGCAGCACACAGGTCAGGGTCTTGCCCTCACCGGTCTTCATCTCGGCGACATTGCCGAAGTGCAGCGCGGCGCCACCCATGACCTGCACGTCGAAGTGGCGCTGCGAGAGCACCCGCCAGGCCGCCTCGCGAGCCACCGCAAAGGCCTCGGGCATCAGGTCGTCGAGCCGATCGCCGTCGGCTAGCCGGGCGCGGAACTCGTCGGTCTTGGCCCGTAATTCGGCATCGGTGAGCTTCTCGACATCGTCAGACAAGGTGTTGACGTAGTCAGCCACCCCCCTGAGGCGTTTGACCATGCGGCCTTCACCGAGGCGCAACAACTTCGAGAGCACGTTTTCCCCTGAGGATTGGCGGTTTGAGCGCCTTCCATCCTAGGTGACGCGCCGAAATCGCCTCGTCAGGCCAGCCGGATCACGCCATAGTCGTAGGCATGCCTGCGGTAGACCACCGTGGGCCGATCCGTCTCCTTGTCGTGGAACAGGAAGAAGTCGTGCCCGACCAGTTCCATCTCATAGAGCGCGTCATCGACCGCCATGGGTTTGGCCGGGTGTTCCTTGACCCGCACGATCCGGCCGGGCTCATGGTCCTCGGGCGCCGGCTGGGCGACGGACTGACCCGCCGCGGCCGGTGTGAACGCATCAACGAGTTCCACCGGCAGCAGGGCGACGCCGCCCTGGCGCACCGAAACCGGTGTCTTGTCGCCGTAGTGCACTTTGCGGCGGTCCTTACCGCGACGCAGCCGGCTCTCGAGTTTGTGCACGGCAGCCTCGAAGGCGCCGTAAAAGGTGTCTGCACAGCCCTCACCGCGCACAACCGGTCCATCGCCATGGGCGGTGATCTCGACGTGCTGGCAGTTCTTGCGCTGGCGGCGATTCTTCTCGTGCTCAAGCTCGACGTCGAAACGCCGGATCGTGTTGTCGATCCGTTCGGCGCGGGCGAGTTTCTGCCCCACATAGACGCGGTAGTGGTCGGGGACCTCGACGTTGCGGCCCGTCACCTGGACGTGGGCGTTCGCCGAGCCGTCGGACTTCTCGTCGTCTGCGGACAGTTGAGGAGATTTCACGGATTGGGTTGACATGCTTGACAACTCGTTTCTCTTGCGGGTTCGCACGCACTGCTGCGTGCCCGGCATGCTCGTCGATGGCTCCGCCGGACACGGTTCGCGAACAACCCACACCCGACGGCGCCAGAGGTCTTTACAAACCACCTCCTACACGGTCGGTGTAACGGTTATCTCCGACCGTAGTCGCACTCTCCGACTGCTGCCACCCTTTACCTGCCTGTGTTTGGCAACAACACGGTCACGCCTGCGCCAGTGCCAGGACGGCGGCCACCTGCGCCCCGGCCTCGGCCAGCACCCGGACCGCCTCGCGCGCGGTCGCACCGGTGGTCACGATGTCGTCAACCACGAGAACTTCACCCGGCGGTGCCGCCGAGACCCGCACCCGGCCGGCGATATTGCGTTGCCGGTCGGCGCTGTTGAGGCCCACGGAGTCCCGGACCCCCCAGGTGGTCCGCAGTACCGGCGCGACGCTGATGGCGGGCTGCGCCGAGGTGGCGGCCCGCGCGAGGGCGGCAACCGGATCGCCGCCGCGGCGGCGGGCGGCCGACCGGCGGGTCGGGGCGGGGACCACCGTCACGGGCGCGGCAAGGACACCCCAGCTCAGCAGCCGGTCCAGGCCCACGGCCAGGGCGATCGACAGCGGTGCGGCCAGGTCCCGGCGGCCACGTTCCTTGAGTGCGACGATCGCGTTGCGCCGCACGCCGGCGTAGCGGCCGAGGGCGAAGACCGGCACTCCGGGGTCAATGCGCGGAACGATGACATGCGGTTCGTCCGCGTGCACCGCCAGTGCCGCCGTACATGCCGCACACCACCGGACCGACGGCGTCCCGCAGCCCCCGCATTCCAGCGGCATGATCAGATCGAGCACGCCGATCAGTGTGCCCACGAGGGCCGACAGGTCTAGCCGGGCAGCACCGGCACCGCGCCGGGCACCATGAACCCGCGCAACTCCGACCAGGCTTGACCGCCGGCGCCGCCGGAACTGAGCAGTTGCACCACACCGCGCGCATCAGAGACATAGACCGCCGAGGGGTTGGCCGCCACCGCCACCACCGGCATCACCAGGTTGGCACTCGGGCCGTCGGAGTTCACTCCGTCGAGGTTGACGTAGGACACCGGGTGGGCGGGATCGCTGCGCGCGACCACCATGTCGTCACCGGTGCGCCAGGACAGCGCGACCACGGAGTCGCCGAGGCCGAAGCCGATCCGCCGCGGATAGGTCAGTGCGAACTCCCCGCCCGGAGCCTGTTCCACCCCGGCCAGCACCACATGACCTTCGATCACCAGGGCCACCCGGGTGCCGTCTCGGGACAGTTGCAGTTCGGAGATGACGCCGGGGAACCGGGAGGTGATCGCCGCGGAATCCACCGGAATCCGGGCGGGCTCGCCGGAGGCTTCCTCCCGGATCACCCGCACCACACTGTTGCCATCGGCGACCACCCACACCGAATCGTCGAGCGCCCATGACGGCCGGGTCAGCGTGCGGGCGTCGGTGGCCCGCAACGCCTGACCGCCGATCGGCCCGATCCACAGTGATGCCCCGGCATCCGGGGCGGCGACCACCGATGCCGCGTCCAGGCCGGTGCGGGAGAAGGCGGCCGAACGCTGATCGCCCATCGCCCCGAAGGATCCCGACACCCTCGCCGAACTCTGTCCGTCCATCGCCACCAGCGAGCCGTCGATGAGCGCATGCACGCCGGCCGTCGCGCCGTCGGCGGCACCGGGATCGGTGGCCGCGACATCAGTGGTCTTCCAGCCGTCGATAAACCGGTCGTCAAGCGCCGTGCCGTCGACGTCGATCAGATAGGGACCCTTGATATCAGCACGCGCAAGTGTCCAAATCACCTGTGCGGCAAGCAATTGGCGGCTCGCCGGGTCGGTGATGGTGAGGCTTTCCAGATCAACGCGGGCGCCACCGTATCCGCGGCCCACGCCGGTCTTGCCGCCGTCGGCCCGGGTGACCGGCCCGCGCAGTTTCAACGGCGGGCCCAACAGGTTGCGCACCGCTTTGGCCATCTCGGGCCGGGGACCGGCGATGAGTTTGGTGATGAGTTCCGTGGGCAACTGGTCCGGGTCGGACACCGCCAGATACCGAGGGTCGGGGACGACGGTCTTACCGGTGGGATCGACGAAGTACAGGGTGCTGCGCTTATAGGCCGCCTGGAACTGCTGCCAGTCCAGGAACACCCCGTTGGGCAGCCGGTTGATCCGCCAGCCGTCGGATGTCCGGACCAACTCGATGGGGCCGGGATCGGGCAACTGACCCTCGCCGGTTTCGAACACACCGATATCGGAGAGCGATCCGAGGATATCGGCCTGCATGGTCACCGAAACCTTGTCCAAGGAACGGGTTTCGGTGAACACCACCTTGTCGATGAGCAGGGCGCTGCCCTGGTCGTCCCAGTCCTTGGACGCCGACTCGGTGAGGAACTGACGCGCTGCGAGGTGGCGGTTGGCCGGATCGGCGGTGGCCTTGAGGAACTCACGCAGGGTCTGATCGGGATCCATGCTCGGGCTCGGCGCCGGCAGCTGTTTGGGCGCGGGACGCTCCACGGTCCCGATCGCCTGAGGCGCCGAGGAACCGGGCACTCCGGCGCATCCTGCGAGCACCGTGATCAAACCGACCAGCAGTGCGGTCAGCGGCCGAATTCTCACACGCGCTCCCCCGCGGATTCCCAGTGCCGTTCTGCGGCAGCGGGTTTCATGGGCAGTGGGCTGGTGGTGACCTTGTGTCCACGGATCAGCGGCAGCGTCAGACGGAAGCACGCACCCTTACCCGGCTCGCCCCAGGCCTCCAGCCGACCCTGGTGCAGACGTGCATCCTCGATACTGATCGCCAAGCCGAGTCCGGTGCCACCGGAGCGACGGACCCGCGACGGATCCGAGCGCCAGAACCGGCTGAACACCAGCTTCTCCTCACCCGGTCGCAGCCCGACGCCGCTGTCGCGCACCGTGACAGCGACGGTGTCCTCGTCGGCGGCCATCTTGATCAGCACCGGCTTGTGCTCGGCGTGATCGATGGCATTGGCGATCAGGTTGCGCAGGATGCGTTCGACGCGACGCGGGTCGACCTCGGCGATGACCGAATCATCCGGCAGGTCCACGAGCAGTTGAATATCGGCGTCAGCAGCCAGGTGCCCGACATTGCCCAGTGCCCGATTGACCGTGGTGCGCAGATCGACCGCCTCGACGGACAACTCGGCCACACCGGCGTCGTGGCGGGAGATCTCCAGCAGGTCATTGAGCAGGGTCTCGAACCGATCCAGTTCGCTGACCAACAGCTCGGTCGAGCGGCGCAGCGCCGGGTCGAGATCCTCTCTGTGGTCATAGATCAGGTCGGCGGCCATCCGCACCGTGGTCAGTGGTGTCCGCAACTCATGGCTGACATCGGAGGTGAAGCGCCGCTGCAGGTTGCCGAACTCCTCGAGGGTGTTGATCTGACGCTGCAGGCTTTCGGCCATATCGTTGAATGACACCGCAAGCCGGGCCATATCGTCCTCGC
>CALQLM010000162.1 GCA_943331415.1 Bifidobacterium breve | reverse complement strand
GGTACCGAGCGTTTCGCGGTCGCCGACACCGCCAACAACCGGATCCTGCTGTGGGACGGAATGCCAGACGGTCCGATAAGCCGCGGTGCCGACGGGGTCCATGGCGGCACCGTCTGCCGCGGTGCCGACTATGTACTGGCGCAACCGGACTTCGGCTCCAACGGTGAGAACCGCTGGACCTCGGTGCAGCACAACACGCTGTGCTGGCCCTACGGCATGTCGATGCGCGGCGACACACTCGCGGTGTCGGACTCGGGCAACAACCGGGTGATGCTGTGGAGGAAGTCCTCGTGAGGCCGCGGATCGTCCAGGAAGAGGGTCAGATCGGGTTCTTCTGGGCCACCCCGACCGGAACCCCGACCTCGCTGCAGGCACTGGTGGCCGACGATGACGAACCCGACCGTCTGGTCGCCACCCACCTGGAAGCCATCGACGATTCGCTGATCATCGCCGCCGAGCGTTTCGGCGAGATCCTCGGCGGCGGTAGGGGTCCCCAGGGCGACGAACGCGACGATCTGCTCGAGTTGCACCGCACTCTCGACCGGCTCTGCTTCGAATACGCCGCCGCGCTGGAGAAGACCGGCCTGAGCGCCGACCTGCGCGCCGGCAAGATCATCGGCACCGCAGTGTTGTTCTCGATCAAAGCGCGTCAGCCGTTGGGGCTACTCGGTCCGGCTCCGCTGGACGATCAGCTCGACGAGCCGTCACTGGGTGTGGTCGGCGGCTACGGCGAACTGCAGCAGGTCGATCCGGCCAAGCCGTGGATGGGCGGGCGTTGGGTGGTGAGAACGGAAGCAGGACAACGGTTTCCGCTGACTCTGTCGATGGTGTTCTTCGACAGCTCCGGGACCAACAAGGAGGGCGCCCGCAAGGAGCACCGCGACGTCCTGCAATCCGTCGTCGACGCCGCGCGCTCGGCCGACGCCGATCCGTTCGCGGTCACCAGCGCCATTGACTGGCTGCTCTACGATTGGCTGATGGCCCACCGCGATGGCCCCGACAGCGCCGAGATCGTCTTTCCCAAGGGCTACGAGCACGACGCCGCACTGGTGGTGTCGGCGGCGGCGGCGTCGGTGGCCGCCCGCGCGACGTTCGATCCGGGGTTGGTGCTGACCTCCGTGCGGCGGAGTTGAGCCATGATGACCGTCGACCCGGCTGAATTTTTCGCTGACGAGGTTGTTCAGGACCCCTACCCGCTGTACGCCCGACTGCGGGAGGACGGTGGGGTGCACCGGGTCGGTGACTCCGGGTTCTATCTCGTCGCCGACTGGGCTGCGGTGACTGACGCGGCCAACCGGCCGGAGGACTTCTCCTCGAACCTGACCGGCCCGATCACCTACAGCCCGGAGCGCGGCGTCGCACCGCTGATGATGGACGGTCTTGGGGGACCGACCCATATCCTGGCCACCGCCGACGATCCCTCCCATGCCCTGCACCGCAAGCTGATGCTCAGCCAGTTCACGGCTAAACACGTGCGCGAGCTGGAACCGCATATCGTGGCGACCTTCGAGAACCTCTGGGCGCTCGGGGCTTCCGCTGACACGGTCGAGTGGATGGACGCCGTGGCCAATCGGTTGCCGATGATGATCGTCGCCCGGCTGATCGGGGTTCCCGACGCCGACTCCGACCAGCTCGCGCGGTGGGGATACGCCAGCACCCAACTGCTCGACGGTCTGCTGTCCGACGATTCGGTGAGCGCGTCGATGAAGTCACTCGGTGAACTCAACGCCTACATCGTCGAACACCTCAACAGAGCGGAATCCGCTCCCCGCGATGACCTGATCAGCGTGCTGGCCACCGTGTGCGCCGAGGGGCAACTGGACCGTTTCACCGCCCAGATGATCCTGATCTCCTTGTTCAGCGCCGGCGGGGAGTCGACCGCCTCGCTGCTGGGCACCGCGGTGACCATCCTTGCCACGCAACCGGAGTTGCAGCGAGCACTGCGCGACGATCGGGAACTCATGCCGACCTTCATCGAGGAGACGCTGCGTCTGGAACCGCCGTTCCGGGCGCATCACCGGCATGTGCTGCACGACACCGAACTGGCGGGCTGCGCCCTGCCCAAGGACTCCCGCATTCTTCTCCTGTGGGGGGCGGCCAACCGTGACCCGGTGCAGTTCGATGTACCCGATGAGTTGCGTCTGGACCGGCCGAAGACCAAGGGTCACATGACATTCGGCAAGGGTCTGCACTTCTGCCTCGGAGCATCGCTGGCCAGATTGGAAGTATCCACCGTGCTGGGGCTGCTTCTGGAGCGCACCACCTGGTTTGACGCCGTCGAGGTCGGACCGTGGCTGCCGAGTGTGCTGGCGCGCCGCCGCGAATATCTGCAGTTGGCCGTGCGCTAGACGCTAGGCGTTGTCGGCGTTGGCGCGTGGGAATCCGCCGCCCTGCGGGAAGAGCGGGAAGACCACATCGTCAAGCTTCTCGGCGCCCCCGGCCGTCCGGTTCACCGTGGCGCCCCAGATATTGCCGTCCGGTGACACTGCCAGCGACCAGGCATGGCCGCGGGTGTCCTGACGCACCACCTCAGGGTCACCGGTCACCGCGCCGGTGGCCTGAGCAAGCCGCACCGCAACCGTCTGTTTGGTGTTGACCAGGTTCACCAGCACGGTGCCGTCTAGTGCCACACACCCCGCCACTCCCGGCCGGTCCGGCCACGTCCACACCGTCGTGGCCTTGGCGTCGGGCCCGATGCGCTGGAGGCGGTCACCCGCCGGGGTGCGATCGGTGACATAGAGCGCCTTGTCGGCCGGATCGAGGCACAGGCCGCCGCCGGAGCCCAATCCGCTCAGCGCCGTGGTCGGTGGAGTCTGCCCGACGGTCGTCGGCTGCTCGATGCGAATCACCTTGCCCGCCAGCGAGTTCGGGTCTGCTGCCATACCGGGATTGCCGGCATCACCGGTCTGCACGACCAGGGTCGTCGGGCTGGTGAAGATCAGTGACCCGGTGTTGCCGCCAGCGCCCTTGGGGATTCCGGTCAGCAGGTCCTTGGGCACATCGCCGTCAGCGATGCGGATGACCCTGTTGTCCGTCGGGGTGCTGATGTAGGCGTACATCAGGCGGTCCTGCTCATAGGTGGGGGAGAGCGCGATGTCCATCAATCCACCGTCACCGGAGCCGTCCACCGGGATCACCAGTTTCACTTTGGGCTCGGCGCTGACGGAAATCTCTTTGACGGCGCCGGTGGTGCGCTCGGCTACCAGGGCGGTCTTGGCATCGGAGCCCATGATGAGCCCGCTGGTGGAATCGAGGCAGCCCTGCATCACTCCCGGGGCCGGGCAGGCCTTCGGGAACGGCTTGGCCGGCAGAGGTGGCGGCGGGGGCGGGGTGGACGGCGGGCCCGGGGCCATCTCGGGCGGAGTGGTGAACGGCTGGGACACCGCGTTGTCGAAACGCGCGCACCCGGGGGTGGCACCGAGTACGGCTGCCACGCACAGCACGGCCAGGCTCCCGGTGATCGGCCGACGCATTCGCATGCCCGTCAGGTTACGGACACGGCCGCGCTATCCGCCACGGCGCCGGTCGGGTGCCACTTCCACGGCTGATTCCTCAGCGATATTGGACGGCGCGAGGGCGGCTCAAATCCACGATTTGGGCGGAATTGCACTTACGCTGGCGGGTGTGACGAGCCAGAACCCCGACCCCGGCTGGCAGCGACCCGAGGATTCCGCGGTGCGGCCGGCGTCGGCACGGTTGGTCGATCCCGAGGACGATCTCGCATCGGCGACCTACGGCGGCGACTTCGAGACCACCAAGATTCCGCCGTTCGGAGCACCGGTGGCACCACCGGGATCAATTCCCGGTCCGACCCCGTCGACCACCGCGTACGGCCTGCTCCACGACCCCGAACCATTGCCCTACGTGCAACCAGCGGCCGATACCGGACATCCGTCTGCCGCACCGGTGGAGATCGCGCCCGTCGACGCCGACAAGCACGACAAGGCGGCCGGGCGGCGTGGCACCCAGGACCTGGGCCTGCTGCTGCTCCGGGTGGCCCTCGGCGTGGTGTTCATCGCCCAAGGCCTGCAGAAGGCATTCGGCTGGTGGGGCGGATCCGGCTTGGACGGCTTCAAGGAATCGTTGGCCGAGGCGGGCTATCAGAACGCCGGCCTGCTGACCTACGTCGCGGCGGGCACCCAGATCGCCGCCGGTGTGCTGCTGGTGCTCGGTCTGTTCACCCCGGTGGCCGCGGCGGCGGCACTGGCATTTCTGGTCAACAGTGTGCTGGTCAACTTTTCAGCTCAACGCAAGGACGGCGGCCTGCTCGTCTTCGGCTCCGACGCCGAATACCTTCTGGTGCTGGTGGCGGTGGCGGCGGCGATCATCCTGATCGGACCGGGCCGTTACGGCTTCGACGGCGGACGGGGCTGGGCTCGTCGGCCATTCATCGGGTCGTTCCTGGCCCTGGTGCTGGGGGCCGGCGGCGGTGTCGCGGCCTGGTTCTTCCTGCACGGCATCAACCCGTTCGCCTGACCCGAGTCAGGGCTCAGTCACCGCTGGTAGGGGTTGGGCACCAGTCCGCCACTGGCGGCGGTCAGCCGGGGCAGGGTCGTGAATGTCACGGCCGGCAACAACACCTCATCGCCACCCGGCCGGCAGGCCCGCGCCCACCCGCCCCGAGTGAACTTCAAGCCCTCGATCTGCGGCCACGGCACCGTCTGGCTGGCGAGCAGTCCGCGGGCCGTTACGCCCTCC
>CALQLM010000161.1 GCA_943331415.1 Bifidobacterium breve | reverse complement strand
CGTGAGTGAGTCGATGACCCGGGGCCCGGCGATGCCAAACGACTTGCGCGTCTCGTCATGAGCCCATGCGCCGCCATGGCGCCCCAGTGCTGCGCCGATGACGGCCAGCGGTTTGGCCTGCAGCGCACTGTTGCCATAAGGCCGGGACAGCCAATCGATGGCGTTCTTGAGCACACCGGGAATGCTGCCGTTGTACTCCGGCGTGACCACCAGCACCGCATCGGCGTCGCCGGCCGCGGCCCGCAGTGCGGCGACCGGCGCCGGCGGACGTGCCGTGTCGAGATCCTCGTTGTAAAACGGGAGATCATCGAGGCCCTCGTAGATCACGACAGAAACATCATCGGGTGCCAACTCCGCCGCGGTCTCGGCCAGCTGACGGTTGATCGACGCCGCACGCAAACTGCCCACCAACGTCAGAATCTTCTTGTGCCCCATGCACCGAACGGTAGCGGGTTCACTCCGGCGGCAGCGAGTTCGCGCCACGGGGCCGCAGTGCCCGGGTGAACGCGACATTGACCCTCGTCATGGCGAAGCTGTACGGCAGCCAGGCGAAACGTTTGAACGCATACAGCGCCCGGATATCGGTCGAGGTGTAGATCAAAAATCGATTCCGGGTGATTCCATCCAGAATCTTGTCAGCCACCTTCTCCGCCGACACCGCATGTCCGCTGAACAACCCGACCAGCTTCTGCACCTTCGGATGCTCACGATCCACCCCGGCGATGTGCACGGTGTCGACCAGTGGGGTGTTGACCGCACCGGGCACCACCAGCGAGACGCCGATGCGATGCCGGGCCAGATCGAAACGCAACACTTCCGATAATCCGCGCAGCCCGTACTTACTGGCGCTGTACGCGGCATGCCAGGGCAGCGCCACCAGTCCGGCGGCCGAGGACACATTGACCAGTTGGCCACCGCGCCCGGCCGCCACCATCGGCGGCAGGAAGGTTTCGATGACGTGGATCGGGCCCATCAGGTTCACGTCGATCATCGACCGCCAATGCCGATGGGTGAGATGTTCGACGGTGCCCCAGGCAGAAATGCCGGCGATGTTCATGACGACGTCCATCGCGGGATGGCGGGTGTGGATATCGGCCGCGAAGTGGGCCACGGCGTCATGGTCGGCAATATCGAACGCACGATGCTCGGCCACTTCGGCCCCGGCGCGACGGACGTCGGCGACCGTCTGGGCGAGCCCTTCGGCATTGATATCGGTCAGGAACAGCACCGCTCGATCCCGGGCAAGTCGCAGCGCGGTGGCCCGGCCGATACCACTGGCCGCACCGGTGATCAGGATCCGTTTACCCGAGAAGCCGCTCGCCATGATCAGCCGTTGGCCTGCCCGCCCCAGAGCGCGTGCAGCCACAGCTTTTCCAGCACCTCAACTGCCCTGTCAAGATCGCGATCAGGGCCGAGGAACAGTGACTCCCCCGACAGCGTCAGCGCGGTGGCCGCCGATAGCGCCCGCACCAGGCCCCGCACATCACCGGTGATGGGATCGGCGGTGCCACGGGCGATCTCAGATTCCACGATCGGCACGATCTGGTCGATGGCCGAATCAGTGAAACCGTCCAGGATCTCCCGGATCTCGGCATCGGTGCCACGCGCGATATTGCACGCCGACATCACCGGGTCGGTGTGCGCGTACACCGCCGCCGCACTGCCGACCATCCGCTTGGCGAACTCCGCCGGAGGCTCGTCGCCGCCACGCGGGGCGAAGTCTCCGGTGAGTTCCTCAAGTTCTTCCGCGGCCTCGCCCAGAATCTGCGCCAGGACCGCGTACTTGGAGTCGAAGTAGAAGTAGAACCCCGAACGCGCCACGCCCGCCCGGTCGCTGATGGTGCTGACCGAGAGTTCCGCGAACGGTTTCTCCTGAAGCAGTTCGCGGACCGCGCTGACGATGGCGTGGCGTTGCTTATCGCCGCGGCGGCGCGGCGCCTCCGACTCGAGGGCCGATTCCTGCGGTGCGCTCACCTGTTCACCATGCACCACGCCGAGGCCGGAGGGAAACTTGACAGCCGTCAATTCGACCCGCAATGTTGGTTCAAACGCCGTACCGGCTTGTCGTGTGAGGAGCGTCGATGGCCACCGTCAGCACGCCGCAGTATCTGCTCGATCAAGCCCGACGCCGGCTCACCCCGACGCTGAACACCATCCCCGGGATGGGATTGCTCGATGAGAAACTGCGCAAGACGGCCTGGCAGGAGTTCGTCTTCGCCGCGCCGCCGCCGGGCAGTGGGCTCAAACCCGTCATGGGCAACGCGGGCCTGCCGGTCATGGGCCATCTCATCGAGGTCTTTCGCGGCGGACCCGATTACGTCCTGGAGACCTATCGCAAGTTCGGCCCGGTGCACTACAGCAAGACACCCGCGCTCAACGCAGTCGCCGCACTGGGCCCCGACGCCACCCAGGAGGTGTTCTCCAACCGGAACAAAGATTTCTCGACCGGGGCCTGGAAATCGGTCATCGGGCCGTTCTTCAACCGCGGCCTGCTGTTGATGGATTTCGACGAACATATGCACCACCGGCGGATCATGCAGGAGGCTTTCACCCGCACACGGCTGTCGGGCTATATCGAGCATATGGACACCGTCGCCTCGGCGGTGGTGGGCCGCGACTGGCCCGCCAACGATCCCCGCTTTCTTTTCATGCCCGCGGTCAAGGAACTCACCCTCGACATCGCCTCGGTGGTCTTCATGGGCCACCAGACGGGCAGCGACCGCGACCTGGTGACCACGATCAACAAGGCATTCACCACCACGGTGCGGGCCGGCGGGGCGATCATCCGGACGCCGGTGCCGCCGTTCAAGTGGTGGCGCGGGCTGGAGGCCCGAAAGGTGTTGGAGGACTACTTCATCGAGCGAGTTCGGGACCGCCGCAATGCCGAGGGCACCGACATGCTGACGGTGCTCTGCCACACCACCGACGATGACGGCAACAGCTTCACCGACGCCGATATCGCCAACCACATGATCTTCCTGATGATGGCCGCCCACGACACCTCGACCTCGACGCTGACGACAATGGCCTACCACCTGGCCGCCAACCCTCAGTGGCAGGACCGCTGCCGCGATGAAGGCGCCCGGATCGGCGACGGGCCCCTGGATATCGAGGCGTTGGACAAGCTGGAAACCCTGGACCTGGTGGTCAATGAGTCGTTGCGGATGATGACGCCATTGCCGTTCAACATCCGCCGGGCCGTGCGGGATACCGAGATCCTGGGCCACTACATTCCGGCCGGCACGAATGTGAACCTGTGGCCCGGAATGAACCACCGGCTGCCGGAATTGTGGGACCGCCCCGAGCGTTTCGATCCGGACCGGTTCGCCGAGCCGCGCTCCGAACACAAACGACATCGCTACGCCTTCGCACCCTTCGGCGGCGGCGCGCACAAGTGCATCGGAATGGTCTTCGGCCAGTTGGAGATCAAGACGGTCATGCACCGGTTGCTGCGCCGCTACCGGTTGGAGCTGCCGCGCACGGGGTACACCCCTCGCTACGACTACGCCGGTATGCCGGTTCCGATGGACGGCATGCCGATCACGTTGCGGCCCATCCGGTAATCACGCCAGCGAGAGAAAGAGCTTCTCCAGTTCGGCTTCTGTCATGGGGGCCTTACCGTCGGCGGAAGCGCCCAGCACGCATTCCCGCAGACCGGTGGCGACGATCTTGAAGCCGGCCCGATCCAGGGCCTTGGACACCGCCGCCAGTTGGGTCACGACGTCCTTGCACTCTCGGCCGTTTTCGATCATCGAGATGACGCCGGCGAGCTGACCTTGCGCTCGGCGCAACCGGTTCAGCACTTCGGCGATGGCGTTCTCGTCACCAACCATGGGGATCTCCTATCGCTGAACTGATGGTACCCGCCGGGGTATGACTCCCGGGTCAATCAGGATGCGCTTCAGCGGGCACCGGGCGTAGCGGGCGCACGCGAATGCCATCGCGCCCGCGATCGAGGCGACGACCGCCACCGCCAGCCCGATCCAGATGTTGGCCTCCTCGGCCAGTACCAGTGCCGCCATGGCCAGCACGAACCAACCGAAGGCCTTACGCAGCGTCGCGGGCTCAACATAGTCGGTGAGCCGGCCACCGATCACGCTGCCGACCACCGCGGCAGCGGTCACCATTCCGGCCAACTTCCAGTCGATCGGCCCCTCGCCCAAGTGGCCGACGAAACCGGCGAAGGATTGCATGGAGATCACCACCAGCGAGGTGCCGACCGCGGCCGGCATCGGCAGACCACCGAGCAGGGCCAGCGCGGGAACCAGGAGAAAACCTCCGCCGGCACCGACCAGTCCGCTGATCAGACCTACGGTCGCGCCCTGCAGCACGATCTTGACCACCGGCAGCGGCCCGGCCGACTCGTCGCCAAGGTCCCTGCGGCCCCGCAACATCGCCATCGCGGCGAAGATCATGATCAGCGAGAAGGCGATGAGCAACACATTGCCGGGCACGAAATGGGCGAGTCGGCCACCGGTGAAGGCACCCGCCATGGCCGCCGCCCCGAACACCGCCGCGATCTTCCAGCGCACCCGGCCGGCCCGGGCATGGGCGATGGCACCGACGGCACTGGTCACCCCGACCACCAGCAGTGAGGTGGCGATGGCACCCTTGGCGTCTAGGCCCGCCACATAGGCGAGTAGCGGAACGGTCAGGATCGAGCCGCCACCGCCGAGCAGGCCCAGCGAGATACCGACGAACACCGCAAGCACGACG
>CALQLM010000160.1 GCA_943331415.1 Bifidobacterium breve | reverse complement strand
GGGAGTATCGCAGCATTTTGCCACCTCAAAAGACGGCACGTCGGTGCCCTATTTCGTTGTGGGGCCGAAGAATTCACAATCGCCCGGGCCGACGCTGCTGGGTGGTTACGGAGGTTTTGAGGTCGCCCAGACCCCCGGCTACAGCGGTGTGCTGGGCCGGCTGTGGCTGGCCCGCGGCGGCACCTATGTCCTCGCCAATATCCGTGGCGGTGGCGAGTACGGGCCGGGTTGGCATACCCAGGCGATGCGGGAAGGCAGGCACAGGGTCGCCGAGGACTTCGCCGCCGTCGCCGACGATCTCGTCGCGCGGGGAATCACTGACGTAGCCCGACTCGGTGCGCAGGGTGGTAGTAACGGCGGGCTGCTGATGGGCATCATGCTGACCAAGTACCCGGAGTTGTTCGGGGCCCTGGTCTGTCAGGTGCCACTGCTGGATATGAAACGGTTCCACCTGCTGCTGGCAGGCGCATCATGGGTGGCGGAGTACGGCGACCCAGATAACCCGCAGGATTGGGAGTTCATCTCCGAGTACTCCCCGTATCAGAACATCAGTGCCGCGAAGCGCTATCCGCCCGTGCTGGTCACCACCTCGACGCGCGATGATCGCGTGCATCCCGGCCACGCCAGAAAGATGACCGCCGCACTCGAGCAGACCGGTCACCCGGTCTGGTACTACGAGAACATCGAGGGCGGCCACGCCGGGGCTGCCGATAACGCCCAGACCGCGTTCAAGTCCGCCCTGTGCTACTCATTCCTCGTGCAGATGCTGGGCTCAGCCTGACCCAGTGCTTGCCAGACTGGACAGCAGGCCCACGATCACACCGACGATCACCAGTCCACCGCCGACGATCAACGTGACATTGAGCCATTGATGCATGCTGTCTTCGACGGTGGCCACCATGACATCGGCCACGACGCGGAGATTTCCCGAGGTCTGATTCAGCACGTCGCGAACCCGCCGCTGGGCGAATTCGATTGCGGCCCAACCGGCCGCACCGACGATCAGTGCTGAAATCCCCAGGGCCGCAAGAATCCGGCCGCGATTGCGCGCCAGGTAGATCGTGAACAAGGCGGATGCCGCGGCGAGAACCGCCACACCCATACTGGCCCAGGGTGCCCACATTCCGACCTCACGCAGGGCTCCGGGTCGCAGCTCCGCAGGGGCACCGTCGGTCAATGGCATGGGTACCGCGGACCCAACGGTGATGTTGTAGTCGCGGAGCGTCTGCGCGAACGCCGCGTCCGAGAGCATCGGAGCCAGATCGATAACCCAGCGACCCTGCGGATCCACACTCGACGCCACGGTGTCGGTAAACAACCACCGGTGTGCGAAGCCGTTGGCGATGGCGAACTGGCCAGGAAACACCGTAGAGGCCGTATAGGCGGCGGCGATCCGGCTGACGATCGTCGAATCGACACCGGACCCGAGAAGCCCGACCCGGGTGGTCAACTCGGTGGCCATGGCTGATTGCAGTTCAGGATCGGCGGCGGCCTTCTGCGCCAATGCGGCATACCCGGCGCCATCGACAAGATTCTGCTGAGCCCACACCGCCGGCACTGCGACTGCCAGCAGAGCAGTGGTGACGAGCCACATCAGCACTGTCGCCACCACCCGCACGGGCCCTCCTCGGCGGGGCCGCGCGTCAGTCGGAGGAGTGCGCGCGACCCACGATCAGGGGATCGGCCTGGCCGACCACCTCGTGATCCTTATTGTCGTAGTCGAACTTACCCAGCACATGGCGCATCGCGTTGATACGGGCCCGCTTCTTATCGTTGCTCTTGATCACAGTCCACGGGGCGGCCTCGGTGTCCGTCCAGGTGAACATGTCTTCTTTGGCGGCGGTGTATTCGTCCCACTTGTCCAGCGACGCCAGATCGGTCGGTGAGAGTTTCCACTGCCGCACCGGGTCGACGTGCCGGATTGTGAAGCGGGTGCGTTGCTCCGAGACCGAGACCGAGAACCAGAGTTTCGTCAAGCTGATGCCGTCATTGACCAGCATCTGTTCGAAAAGCGGTGCTTGCCTGATGAACTCGGCATGTTGCTTCGGAGTGCAGTAGCCCATGACCCGCTCAACGCCGGCGCGGTTGTACCAGGACCGATCGAAGAGCACGATCTCTCCGGCAGCGGGAAGATGATTGACATAGCGCTGGAAGTACCACTGGGTACGTTCCTTCTCCGTCGGCTTCTCCAGAGCCACCACCCGCGCACCGCGCGGATTGAGATGTTCCATGAACCTTTTGATGGTGCCGCCCTTGCCGGCCGCGTCCCGACCCTCGAACACGATCACATGCCGATGATCGTTGTTCTGCGACCATTTCTGCAGCTTCAACAGTTCGATCTGAAGCAGTCGCTTCTGCTCCTCGTACTCAGCGCGGGACATCCGATGGTCATAGGGGTAGTTCTCCCGCCAGGTGTCGACTGTGACACCGTCCGGGTTGAGCAGGATCGGATCGTCGTCATCGTCATCGAAGACGGAAAAGTTCTCGAACTGTGTTGACACGCACCGAAAATTAGTGGTCCGCGGTGACGCCAGGGTGACCAAAAGGTGAACGGAAGGTTTACCGACGCAGCGAAAGCAGACGTAGGGTCGCCGCGCAAGCACACACCAGCGACGTCCCCAGCAGTATCGAACCCACCGCATCGGTGAAGTAGTGATAGGTGACGGATTGACCCAGCACGCCCAGAACCCCGAAGCAGACTGCGGCCGTCACCAACCACAGGCGTACGCCAACCGCCAGGACCAGCATCCCCAGCACCACCACCATCACCGCGGTGTGTCCGCTGGGGTACGCCAACCCCTGCTCCTTCATCCTTCCGAACAAAGGCTTGAGCGATGCGGAGGCCCAGACGGCGACGACGGGGGCCACCATGATCACCGGCACTAGCGTCCATAACCTGCGTGCCAGCGCCACCATCAGCGCAGCGATCAGCACCGCGGCCAGGGTTCTGGGATCGGTGAAGAACAGCATCCACCGCATCGAGTCACCGCGGGGGTGTTGAAACCACCCGTCCACCGGTGTCGCGCCGCCACGAACCACGAGGCCGAGCAGCACCATCATCGGCATACCGACGAAGGGCCACCCCAGCACGGTGCGGTCGATCAGCGTGAGATTCCTCCAGCGTCGTTGGTACGCGACGTAATCTGCTCCTATGAGCTACGACCTTGTCATCCGCAACGGTACCGTCGTCGACGGACTCGGAACCGAACCGTATCGCGCCGATGTCGCGGTATCCGATGGCGTCATCGCCGCAGTGGGAACCGTCGACACGCCGGGCGCGCGTGAGATCGACGCCACCGGACTCCTCGTGACGCCCGGGTTCGTCGACCTGCACACCCATTACGACGGTCAGGCGATCTGGTCGGACCGACTCTCACCATCGTCCTCACACGGCGTCACCACGGCCCTGATGGGCAACTGCGGCGTCGGCTTCGCCCCCTGCCGCGCCGAGGATCACGACGTGCTCGTCGACGTGATGGCCGGAGTCGAGGACATTCCCGGGGTGGTGATGACCGACGGCTTGCCCTGGAACTGGGAGACCTTCCCCGAATACCTCGATGCACTGGAGGCGGGGCGTCGCGATATCGACGTCGCGGCCTATCTTCCGCATTCGCCGCTGCGGGTGTATGTCATGGGCCAACGCGGCGCCGATTGCGAACCCGCGACACCCGAGGATCTGGCGCTGATGCGTAAACTCGCCGCCGAGGCCATCGACGTTGGTGCGCTGGGTGTTTCATCGTCGCGGTTCGCCTTCCACAAGACCGGCAGTGGTGCGCCCATTCCCACCTATGACGCGGCCTACGACGAGATCTCGGCGATCGTGTCCGGTGTGGCCGACGGTGGCGGCGGCCTGCTGCAGTTCATCCCCGATATCCCGGCGGGCGGCTATGAGCGCGTGCTGCACCAGGTGTTCGAGGCTGCCACCGATGCCGGCGTTCCGGTGACCTTCACGTTGACGACCGGGAATTCCGGCGATCCGATCTGGCCCGGCGCGGTGAATCTGATCGAGAAGTACAACGCCGCGGGCGCCGAGATCACCGCACAGGTCTTCGCCCGGCCGATCGGCCTGGTGATCGGACTCGAACTGACCGCCAATCCTTTCGTGTTGTATCCGAGCTATCAGGAGATCGCGGATCTACCGTTGGCTCAGCGGGTCGCCGAGATGCGTAAGCCCGAGGTGCGGGCACGCATCCTCGCTGACACACCGGGCCAAGGTCATCCCTTCATGTACTTCGCGCAGGCGTGGGAGTGGATGTTCCCCCTCACCGAACCGGCGAACTATGAGCCCGAAGCGCACGAGAGCATCCTGGCTCGAGCCCAAGCCCGGGGCGTCAGCCCCCTGGAGGAGGCATACGACCGACTGCTCGATGACGACGGGCGCGCGATGATGCTGGTGGCATTGGCCAACTTCGAGAACAATTCGCTCGACACCGTGGGTGAGCTGATCCGGCGTGAAGACGTTGTGCTGGGCCTGGGTGACGGCGGCGCGCACTACGGCATGATCTGCGATGCCAGCTATCCGACCTTCGTGCTGGCGCACTGGGCCCGTGATCGTGCGTCGGGCCGCCTGAGTGTGGCCGAGGCCGTGCGGCTGATGACGTCGGTGCCGGCGAAGGTAGCGGGATTGGCAGATCGAGGCCGAATTGCGTTGGGCTACAAGGCCGATCTCAACATCATCGACCATGCCCGCCTGACACTGCGTAAGCCAGTCATCACCCATGACCTGCCGGCCG
>CALQLM010000159.1 GCA_943331415.1 Bifidobacterium breve | reverse complement strand
TGGTCCCGTTGGGGGACTGTGGTGAGCGTCGCATCAGATCCAGGGACAAACCATTGCTGCCCCAGGGCACCAGGGACAGCATGGCGACGACACCCTCATCCTGGAGGGCCTCCACCAACAGACAGTCGCCGTCGGCACGATCACCCAGCCGGCCCAATGCCATCGAGAAGCCACGCTCGGTCTCGGTGTCGCGCCAGGCGTCGGCGCGCTTAATCACCTCCGCCATCTCCGCGTCGGAGATGTCCCGGTGCCGACGCATGCGGACGACCAGACCCGCCCGCTTGGCGCGCGTCACCGCCTGGCGCACCGCCTTCATGTCCGGACCGGACAGGCGGAACTCATCCGGATACAGAATCGCTTCATCGCCGAGTTGCAGAGCGTTCAGGCCGGCCTCGCGGAAGGTCTGGGCAGCGGTCGAACTCGCTCCCATGACCCCGGGCGCCCACCCGTAATCCCGGCACAGTTCCAGCCAGGCCGCGATGGCCTGCGGCCAGTACCGCGGATCACCCACCGGGTCGCCGCTGGCCAGGCAGACCCCGACCTCGACGCGGTAGGTGATGGCGGCGAGCCCGTTCGGCGCGAAGACCACCGACTTGTCCCGGCGGGTCGCGAAGTACCCCAGCGAGTCATTCTTGCCGTAGATCTCCAGCAGACCCCGGATCGCGGATTCGTCCTCACCGGTGAGTGCGTTCTCGGCACGCTGCGACTGGAACAGCACCACTGCGGCGGCCATCAGTGCCAGCGCGCCGAAGAGACCGAACAGTGCGTTGAGGATGCCGTGCGGCTTTCCGACGAACAGGTCGGGTGTGGCGGTGACGAATCCACTGACCCGGTTGACGGCGTAGGCGAGCCGATATTCGGGCTGCAGCGAGCCGGGAAAAAGCTCCAGCAATCCCCATGCCAGCGCGATGCCCAGCAGGTTGCCGGCCACCAGGACGGCAGCGGCCTTGACCAATGCGCCGCGGCGCACCTTCGCGGAGAACTCGCCCCAGGCCAGCACCAGTACGGCGATGGCGGCGATATGGAACGCCAGACCCAGGGATTCGCCGATATCTTCCAACGGGCTTCCGTCCCGCCGGACCAGCGATGCGATATCGAACCCGACCGCGATCACCAGGTTGACCACCAGCACCCACCAGGCGATGCGCTTGCGCGCCGCCAGTGCCCCGGCCATGATGGCCAGCGCGAAAGCCCAGGCGAAGCTGGTGTCGGGGAAGTTGAACAGGTAGTTGTCGATGAACTCCCGCGGCACCCTGGTGAGGTGACGGATCGTCGTCGAGACACTGGATAGCAGCGAGGCGGCCGCGATCACGCCGAGGAACGCGCTCGCCGCCGCGGGAACCCAACCGAAGCCGGCCCGGGTGGATCCGGCCCGGGTCCTGCGCATCGTGACCGTCATAGGCCGCCAGGATATTCGCTGATCACCTCGGCCGCGCCGCGGCTCACCCGAGGGTCCCGGTGTACTTCTCGCCCGGGCCCAAACCCGGCTCATCAGGTGCCGCGCTGGCCTCCCGGAAGGCCAGCTGCAGGCTCTGTAACCCGTCCTTGAGTGGTTTCGCGTGCGGTCCGAGGTACTCCATCGACGCCGTCACCAGCCCGGCCAGCGCGGTGATGAGCCGCCGGGCCTCGTCAAGGTCACGGTTTTCGCTGTTCTCGGGGTCGGGGGAGGACAGCCCGAGCTTCTCGGCCGCTGAGCTCATCAGCATCACCGCAGCCCGGCTGATCACCTCGATCGCGGGGATATCGGCCAGATCGCGGATGTCGGGGTTATCCATCACGGCTGCTAGACTTCCATGCACGACCGTCCCGGTGAATGCCAGGACAGCAAGTGGAGTCCCACTCCCACCGTCGGCCACGGAGGTTATCCGAAGGCTAGGCGGTCCGGTCTCAGATACCTCAGGGTATCTGCACTGCGCGCGACGCAGGCGGCGTACAGCCGTGATCGGTCGGCTTGGGCCCTGCTATATGCAGGGCCTTTCTGTTCGAGAGAGCAGAGTGCTGGTGGTGTGATCTCCCACGCTGTTCCCGGTGTCCTCCGACGGTCTGCCCAGTAGACCGAACCAGGGAGGCCCCATCAGCACTGAGACCCGCGTCAACGAGCGCATCCGCGTACCTGAAGTCCGTTTGATCGGACCCGGCGGGGAGCAGGTGGGCATCGTGCGCATCGAAGACGCACTCCGCGTGGCAGCGGATGCCGATCTCGACCTCGTCGAAGTAGCCCCAGAGGCCAAACCACCGGTTTGCAAGATCATGGACTACGGGAAGTTCAAGTACGAGACGGCACAGAAACTCCGCGAGTCTCGCAAAAACCAGCAGCAGACCGTCGTCAAGGAGCAGAAGCTTCGTCCCAAGATCGACCCACATGACTATGAGACCAAGAAGGGTCACGTCATCCGCTTCCTGGAGGCGGGGTCGAAGGTCAAGGTGACGATCATGTTCCGCGGTCGCGAGCAGTCCCGCCCCGAACTGGGTTACCGGTTGCTGCAGCGATTAGGCGCCGATGTGGCCGATCACGGCTTCATCGAGACCTCGGCCAAGCAGGACGGCCGCAATATGACGATGGTGCTGGCACCGCACCGCGGCGCGAAAACTCGCGCCAAGGCGGCAACGCAGGTAGTCGGAGCCCCGGCAGCAGAACCCGCAGCCGAGGACGTCGCCACCGGCGAAAGCATCATCGACGAAAGCACCACCGAGCAGACCACCGCTTAGTCACAAGCGATAGCAGAGAACTGAGGAAAGATGCCCAAGGCCAAGACCCATAGCGGGGCCAGCAAGCGGTTTCGCAAGACCGGCACCGGAAAGATCGTGCGGCAGAAGGCGGGTCGCCGCCACCTGCTCGAGCACAAGGCGTCCAAGCGGACCCGCCGTCTCGACGGTCGCACCGTCGTTGCCGCCAATGACACCAAGCGCGTCAAGAAGCTGCTGAACGGCTGACGCCGGACCCCTTAACTTTTCGAAGACTTTTCGACCGAACGAGAAGAGGAACACCTCATGGCCCGCGTCAAGCGCGCAGTCAATGCACAGAAGAAGCGGCGGACCCTCCTCAAGGCGTCCAAGGGCTACCGCGGTCAGCGGTCCCGGCTTTACCGCAAAGCCAAAGAGCAGCAACTGCATTCGTTGAATTACGCCTACCGTGACCGGCGTGCCCGCAAGGGCGATTTCCGCAAATTGTGGATCACCCGGATCAACGCTGCGGCCCGTGCCAACGACATCACCTACAACCGACTGATCCAGGGCCTCAAGGCCGCCGGTGTTGAGGTCGACCGCAAGAACCTCTCCGAGATCGCGATCAGCGATCCGGCCGCGTTCACCGCTCTGGTCGATGTCGCGAAAGCCGCCCTGCCGCAGGACGTCAATGCGCCGTCCGGTGAGGCTGCCTGACGGAGCCGGACGGCTCCGGCCCCATGGGCACGTCGGACATCCTGACGCCGAAATCTGCCCGGGTGGTGGCTGCGGTCAAACTGCAGCGCCACACCGGGCGGATTCGGTCTGGTCTGTTCCTGGCCGAGGGTCCCAACCTCCTCGAGGCCGCGGCCGCGCGTGGACTGGTTGACGAGGTCTTCGCTACCGCCGCTGCAGTCGAGCGTCATCGACAACTGCTGCGGGATCTGCCGGTGACACTCGTGACGGAACCGGCCGCAAAAGCCCTGTCCGAGACCGTCACTCCCTCGGGGCTCGTCGCGGTCTGCCGGATTCCGGATCCTCGACTCGGCACGGTCCTCGCCGGCACACCCCAACTCATCGCCGTCGCGGTGGATCTCTCCGAACCCGGTAATGCCGGCACGCTGATCCGGATCGCGCACGGCATGGGAGCCGCCGCGGTGGTCTTCGCCGGCAACAGCGTGGATCCGTACAACGGGAAGTGTCTGCGATCCTCGGCGGGCAGCATCTTCGCGTTGCCCGTCATCACCGAACCTGATACCGACGGCCTGCTCGCGCAACTGCGGTCGGCCGGACTGCAGATCGTGGCGACAACATTGGACGGTGACACTAGTCTGGATGACGCCGGTATGTTGGCGGCGCCGACCGCATGGGTGTTCGGCCCGGAATCCCAGGGCCTGCCCGAGACGGTCACCGCACTGGCCGATCATCGCGTGCTGATTCCGATGGCGGACGGTGCCGAGAGCCTCAATGTGGCTGCGGCCGCGGCGATCTGTCTGTATCAGAGCGCGCGTGCGCAGCGGCAGAGCCAGGGCTGACCGCGTGGATGTCGACCCGCTCGAGGATCCACCCGCGCAGGGCTTGTCCGGGTGGCTGCGCAATACCAATCGCAACCCCAACATCATCGCGGCGATCCGGCGGGCCCGGCGCGCACTGCCGGGCGATCCCGAATTCGGTGACCCGCTGTCGGCTGCCGGGGACAGTGGGCCGCAGGCGGCCGCGCGGGCTGCCGATCGGCTGATGCCGGACCGTGACGCCGCCACCAGGGAGGTGAGCCTGGCCACGCTGCAACTCTGGCAGGCCATCACCGAACGGGTGTCCGGGCGGCCGGCCAATGCGGAGGTGACGTTGGTGTTCACCGATCTGGTCAGCTTCTCGGAGTGGGCGCTCCAAGCCGGTGACGACGCCACGTTGCGTCTGCTACGTCGGGTGGCCCAGGTGTCCGAACCGCCGATACTGGATTCCGGCGGTCAGATCGTCAAGCGCATGGGCGACGGCATGATGGCGGTCTTCACCGAACCGGCCACCGCGGTTCGCGCCACACTGGAAGCACTCGAGGCGGTGAACACAGTTGAGGTC
>CALQLM010000158.1 GCA_943331415.1 Bifidobacterium breve | reverse complement strand
TCAACTATGTCGACGGCAATCACGATGCGATTCACGAGATGATGTCGCACCGCGCTGCAATCTCGGGACTGTCCGACGGCGGCGCGCACTGCGGATTGATCTGCGATGCATCGCTGCCGACTTTCATGCTCACCCATTGGGTGCGCGACCGCCGCCGCGGTCCGCGTTTCCCGCTGGAAACGATCGTGCGGAAGCAGACCCTCGACACCGCAACGCTTTTCGGGCTCACCGACCGCGGTGTGCTCTCGGTTGGCAAGAAGGCAGACGTGAATGTGATCGATCTCGACGCCTTGCGTCTGGGTGTGCCACGGATGGCTTACGACCTGCCCGCCGGCGGACGCCGGCTGCTGCAGGGCGCCAGCGGCTACGACGCGACCGTGGTCAGCGGTGTGGTGACGCGCCGTCATGGTGCGGACACCGGCGCACGGCCGGGAAAGTTGCTGCGCGGCGTGCGCTGACGAGCGGCACAGTATCCTCGGCAGCACCATGAGCATTCCCTATCCGCCGCACACCCCGGCCGGCGCGCCCACCTGCTACCGCCATCCGGATCGGCAGACCTACATCAGCTGCAACCGCTGCGGGCGGCCGATGTGCCCGGAATGCATGCGCAACGCCTCGGTCGGACACCAGTGCGTGGATTGCGTTCAAGCGGCAACACAGGTTGTGCTGCGGCCGAACACCGCCGTCGCCGGGGCGCGGGGCGGCCCGACTCCGGTGCTGACCTACATCCTTATCGCGGTCAACGTGGCGGTGTTCGGCCTGCAGGCCTTCTCTCCCGGGCTGCAGTCGGAACTGGCCCTGTGGCCTCCCGCGGTGGCCGGCGGTGACACCTATCGCCTGGTGTCATCGGCGTTCATCCATTACGGGATCGTGCACCTGCTGTTCAACATGTGGGCGCTCTACGTGCTCGGCCCACCATTGGAGGAGTGGCTGGGGCGCTGGCGCTTCGGCGCCCTGTACGCGCTCAGCGCGCTGGGCGGTTCGGTGCTGGTCTACCTTTTTTCACCGCTCACCACAGCCACCGGCGGTGCATCGGGCGCGGTGTTCGGACTCTTCGGTGCCACCTTCGTGATGGCCAAACGACTCAATTTCGATGTGCGAATGATCGTCGTCCTGATCGTGGTCAACCTGGGGTTCACCTTCACCGTTCCGGGCATCAGCTGGCAGGGCCATCTGGGCGGGCTGGTCACCGGCGCACTTGTTGCTGCGGTGTACGTCTACGCGCCGCGGGCACAGCGCAATCTGGTTCAGGCGGGTGCGGTCATCGGAATGTTGGCGGTCTTCGCCGCGCTGATCGTCTGGCGCACAACCGATCTGGTCGATCAGTTCGGTCCGATGCTCAGCCACCGCTGAGCAGGCCCGGTCGGGCTGACTACAGCCGCACCAGGCTGAACGGGTAGGTGAAGGTTCCGGCCGGGGCGTTATCGCAGCCCACCGCGAACGACGATTGCAATGTCCCGGTGAGTGTCGCGGCGTCCCAGGTGTAGACGTCGCGGGTCGGGATGATCGGGCCGTAGTAGACGTCACCGCACCGCAAACCATCCGGTACGTCGACGGTCATGGTGTAGGAACCACCCGCCCGCTGGGCCTGCCCGTACCACTCGTAGGCCTTGGCGATCGGTTGCGGAATAGCCGACACCACCGCGCACTCGGTGACACCGTCGGGGGGATTACACGAGGCGATCGTCCAGATCCAGGTGTGGAAGTCGTAGCGGCCTTCAATGATGAGGTTGTAGTGGCCAATCGTCATCGCGGCGTTGGCTGCCGGAGCCAGCAGCATCGTGGCCGGCACCAGTCCGGCGCCCACCAACCCGGCCAGCACCCGTCGTGTCGGGCGCATCCGTCGTTCTCGCATGAGGGAAATCTAAGCCCCGTCGGGGTCACGGCCGACCGGAATCCACAGATCTCGTTGGGGGGCGGGGTGGTGAAACCGCGGTAGCATCACGCGACGTCGGCGGTCGGCGCGGCGGGAAACAACGACAGGGACGGTCTGTGACCACGGATTCGGCAGCGGTCGCGCCCACGGCTTCGTCACGGCTGCGGGCAGGCCTGGTGGTTGGTGCTCTCGGGGTGGTGTTCGGCGATATCGGCACCAGCCCCATCTACACCCTGCAGACGGTCTTCAACCCTGGCGATCCGCACCCGGTCCCGATCAATGTAAACAACGTCTATGGGGTGGTGTCGCTGATCTTCTGGTCGGTGATGGCCATCGTCACGCTGACCTACGTCATGCTGGTCATGCGGGCCGACAATGACGGCGAGGGCGGGGTGATGGCCCTGATCACCCAGGTCCGCCGGTTCGCTGACAAGTCCAGTCCCCGCGTCGTTGCCGCGCTGTCCACCCTCGGAATCCTCGGTGCCGCACTGTTTTTCGGTGACAGCATGATCACCCCGGCGATCTCGGTGCTCTCCGCCGTCGAGGGCCTCAAGGTCGTCGATCCGGGACTGGCCGAACTCGTGGTGCCCATCACCGTCGTCATCATCATCGGACTGTTCGCGGTGCAGCGCCACGGCACCGCGACCGTCGGCCGGTTCTTCGGTCCGGTGATGATTTTGTGGTTCGTCGTCATCGGGTTCTCCGGTGTGCGCGGCATCATGGGCCACCCGCAGATCCTGCGCGCACTGTCGCCGCTGTACGCCCTGGAGTTCATGGCCGGCCACTTCCACATCGCCTTCTTCGCCCTGGCGGCCGTGGTGCTCGCGGTCACGGGGGCCGAGGCGCTGTTTGCGGACATGGGCCACTTCGGCCGGGCGCCGATCACCCTCGCATGGTTGGGCCTGGTGCTGCCGGCCCTGGTGCTCAACTACTTCGGGCAGGGCGCGTTACTCATCGGCAACGAGAGCGCGGTGACAGCGCCGTTCTTCATGCTGTTCCCCGGCTGGGCGCAGATTCCGATCATCGTGCTGTGCACGGTGGCGACCGTGATCGCCTCTCAGGCGGTGATCACCGGGGCGTATTCGCTGGTCTCCCAGGCAGCCCAGGTCGGCTACCTGCCACGGATGCGGATCGCTCACACCTCGGAGTCCTCCATCGGCCAGATCTACGTGCCGTGGGTCAACGGCCTGTTGATGGTGGCGGTCATCGTTCTGGTCGTGGCGTTCCGCAGTTCGGCGGCGCTCGGTTACGCCTACGGCATGGCGGTGACGGGCACCATCACCATCACCACGCTGCTCTTCCTGCACGTCGCACGAATCCGTTGGCGGGTACCGCTATGGCTGCTTATCCTCGGCGGCGGTGCCCTGCTGACCGTCGACCTGCTGTTCGTGGCGGCCAATCTGACCAAGCTGCTGCACGGCGCGTGGCTGCCACTGCTGATCGGACTGATTGCCTTCACCGTCATGACCACCTGGCAGCGCGGCCGCGAGATCGTCTTAGCCGCCAGGGAAAAGGCGGCAGAGCAGGCTCGGAGAAGGCTCAAGTCGCCGCCGCCCACGCCGGGGTCAGAGCAGCTCGGGCCGCTGCGGGACTTCGTCCGCGACCTCGCCGAGCGCACGCCGGCGCTGCCCCGGTTGCCGGGCACGGCGGTGTACCTCAACCGGGGCGGCGAGGCCGCCCCGCTGGCCATGCGGGCCAACGTCGATCGGATCCACGTGTTGCAGGAGCACGTCATGATCGTCTCGGTGGAGACCCAGCCGGTACCGCGAGTGCCCGATGCCGAACGCATCACCGTCGAGGACCTCGGCTATCCCGAGCACGGCATCTACTACGTGGTGGCTCGGGTCGGCTACATGGAACGGCCCGACGTCCCCGCCGCACTCCGACTGGTCGATCCCGCACTGACTGCGGGACCGGTCGACATCGACCACGCCACGTACTTCCTCTCCGAGGTCAACCTGCGGGTCGGACCCGACCCGACGATGGCGGCCTGGCGCAAGCGACTGTTCATCGCGATCTCCCGGATGACGTCCGAGGTCGAGTACTTCGGGCTGCCGATGGACCGCACCGTCATCATCGGCGCGCGAATCGAGATCTGACGCCCAGTTAGAGTTGGTTGATGCCGGAGACCACGACGTGCGCGATCGTCGGTGGCGGACCCGCGGGCATGGTGCTCGGCCTGTTATTGGCCAGAGCCGGCGTGGAGGTCACCCTGCTGGAGAAGCACGCCGACTTCCTTCGCGACTTCCGCGGCGACACAGTGCATCCCAGCACGTTGCGACTGCTCGACGACCTCGGACTGTGGGATGAGTTTTCCCGGGTGCCGCAGAGCCGAATCGATCACTTGGGCTTCGGCGCCGCCGGCAGGGGCTTCGACGCCAATGGCCGGCAGCTGACCCTGGTCGACTTCCGTCGGCTGCATCAGCCGCACCCGTACATCGCGATGGTGCCGCAGTGGGATCTGCTGAACCTGCTCGCCGAGGCGGCCCGGGCCGAACCGACGTTCACGTTGAAAATGGAGCATGAGGTCACCGGTCTGCTGCGCTCGGGCACTCGGGTGAGCGGGGTGCGGTTCCGCAGTCCCGCCGGCGAGGGTGAACTGACCGCCGATCTCACGGTGGCCTGTGACGGCCGAACCTCGACGGTACGCCGCGAGTCCGGGCTGCCGATCCGGGAGTGGCCGGTGCCATTCGACGTGTGGTGGTTCAGGCTGCCCCGCGACGCCGACGCCGAGTACTCCCTCGTCCCGCGCACCGCACCGGGCCAGGTGCTGATCATGATTCCGCGCGAGGGTTACTTCCAGATGGCCTATCTGATCCCCAAGGGCACCGACGGCCGACTGCGTGCGCGCGGCCTGGAGGTCTTCCGC
>CALQLM010000157.1 GCA_943331415.1 Bifidobacterium breve | reverse complement strand
GGGCCGGCACCACCGGTGCCGCGTGGGTCGGGATGCTAGGCGCGGTGGTGCTGACCGCCGCCTGTGGCAACCGCGCTGCCGTCGATCCCTACCCGGGACGCATGGTCGCCACCTATGGCGAAGCCACCACGCCCGAAGCCGTCCGAGGCCGCGAGTTGATGACGAACACGCAAATGCTCGAAGTTCTTGCCGAAGACGTCAACTCATCGTTGAAACTCCCCTCGGACGTCTCACTGGTCGGCGAACAATGCGACCAGGTCAACGCAACATGGAACAGCGTCGACCGTCGGATCAAGATCTGCTACGAACTAGTGGATCTGAGCCTGCGTCTCTTCGGCGATGACGATGCGCCTAACTCCGTCAGCGAGGCGACCAACTCCACGATCGGGGTGTTCTTTCATGAACTCGCCCATGCCCTGATCTCGATCTACGACCTCCCGTTCACCGGACGCGAAGAAGACGTCGCCGACCAACTCGCGGCGTTTGTGATCCTCGAACCCGATGGAGTCCTGAAAGAATTCCCCAACCCCGCCCTGGTCGCCGAGGATTACGCGCTGATGTTCAAGCTGTGGGCCGATCAGCGGGGTGATGTTGCCCTATCCGACTTTGCTGCAACGCATTCCGTCAACGAGACCCGGATGTACAACCTGAAATGCTGGATCTACGGTTCGGACCCCGCTGCCCATGCCGACATGATCGTCGATGGAAGACTGCCCGAGGACAGGGCAGCCGGATGCCAGGAGGAGTACGACCAGTTGAGCCGGGCCTGGAGCAAACTTTTGGCCCCGTATCTCAAATAACAGCGTTAGGAAATTTCGTCGTCGCCGATCAGTAACCGCACCGCGAGATCCAGGCGCTTACTGACATCGCTGGCGGATGCCCGGCGGGTGAGCCAGGCCAACAGGTTCGACAACCAGACATCGGAGATGACCCGGGCGATGTGGTACTGATCCTCGGTGGGTTCTCCGTCGCTCATGGCCCGGGCGAACATGCTGTCGATGATCTTCTCGACATGGTCCACTTCGCCGGCCGCCGAGGCGTCGGCGAAGACATAGGCGCGCGTCATCGCCTCGGTCAGCAACGGGTTGCGTTGCATCGCCCGGTTGAGCTTGCTCACCATGAAATTCAGCCGGTGATAGGGCGTGCCGCCGGTAACGGCCGTGCGGTCGGTTTTGGCATCGATGCGTTCGAACTCCCGACCCAGGGCAGACACCAAGAGGTGAACCTTTGAGGGAAAGTATCGGTAGAGCGTTCCGACCGCCACATCCGCGCGATCAGCAACAGCACGCATCTGAACCGCTTCGAAGCCACCCTTGGAGGCGATCGCCAACGTCGCATCGAGGATGCGCTTACGCCGTTCGCGCTGGGCTTCAGAGCCCAATTCCGATTCGGCGAGCACCGAAACCGGCATCACCTCGCGTGGCTGGGACCCGTTCTCGGCGGCCGAAGCTTTCTGTGCTGGCGACGTCGCGGAGGACGACACTGTGACGGCTCCTTCCGCAGTTGGCGACCGATGTCGACTTGACGTTGCATCGCTGGCACTATTAGAACACGTTCTAGTGGGCCGAGGCCTGGCTTATGAGTTTCACTCATGAGCCTGACCAAGGCTCAACCCCCGCCAAACCTGAGGAGCCGACGGTGTCTGCGACCATCACCGACGAACAGTTCGCCGCCCGCGACTTGGTTCGCAGTTGGGCAGCCGGCAGCGGCGCTGCCGAGGCCGTCCGCGATATCGAGCACGGGCAGGCCGACGCGTGGCGATCGGTCTACGACGGCGTTGCCGAATTGGGATTGTTCGGGGTCGCCGTGGACGAGGCGGCCGGCGGTGCGGGCGGGTCGGTCGTTGATCTGTGCGCGATGGTCGAGGAGGCCGCGCGGGCATTGATCCCGGGGCCGGTCGCCACGACCGCACTGGCCTCCCTGGTGATCAGTGATCCTGCACTGCTGCAGGCGTTGTCGTCAGGTCAGATCACTGCCGGTGCCGCGCTGAGCGCCGATATTCATGAGGATTCCGGCCTGGTATCAGGAACAGCCGACCACGTCTTGGGCGCGTTGCCGACCGGTCTGCTATTGCTCCCAGTCGGCGAGCATGTGGTGGTGGTGGATGCCGGTGCCGATGGAGTGGTTGTAGAACCGCTGGAGGCCACAGATTTTTCCCGCCCGCTGGCTCGGGTCACACTGGACGGCGCGCCGGCAACTCGACTTGGCGTCACTCGGCAACAGTTCGCCGATCTGGCCGCAACAGTCCTGGCGGCCGAGGCAGCCGGTGTCGCGCGGTGGACCCTTGACACCGCTACCGAATACGCCAAGGTTCGCGAGCAGTTCGGTAAACCGATCGGCAGCTTCCAGGCCGTGAAACATATGTGCGCCGAGATGTTGTTGCGATCCCAGCAGATCTCGGTCGCAGCCAGGGACGCATCAGAGGCCGCTGCGACGTCGGATACACCCGACGATCAGTTGTCGATCGCCGCGGCCGTGGCGGCCGCGGCTGGGATCGAGGCCGCCAAGGGCAACGCCAAGGACTGCATCCAGGTGTTAGGCGGTATCGGTATCACCTGGGAGCACGACGCTCATCTTTATCTGCGCCGCGCGTATGGAATCGCGCAGTTCCTCGGCGGTCTGTCGCACAGTCTGCGGCGTATAGCGGCGCTGACCCTCGATGGCGTTCGCCGCGAACTCCACATCGACCTCGATTCCGTCGCCCATCTGCGGCCGGAGATCACCGCGGCGGTCGCTGAGGTCGCCACACTTCCGGTTGACAAACGTCAGGTCGCTATGGCCGGTAATGGTCTGCTGGCGCCGCATTGGCCAAAGCCGTTCGGCCGCGAAGCACTGCCCGCCGAGCAGTTGCTGATCGACCAGGAACTCGCCGCCGCCGGTGTCGACCGACCTGATCTGGTGATCGGCTGGTGGGCGGTGCCGACGATCCTCGAGCACGGCACCACCGAACAGATCGACCACTTCGTTCCGGCAACTCTGCGCGGCGAACTGATCTGGTGTCAGTTGTTCAGCGAACCCGGCGCCGGTTCGGATCTGGCCGCCCTTCGCACCAAAGCCGTTCGCACCGAGGGTGGTTGGAAGCTCAACGGCCAGAAGGTGTGGACGTCGGCGGCGCATCGTGCCGATTGGGGCGTGTGTCTGGCCCGAACTGACGCCGATGCCCCGAAGCACAAGGGCATCACCTACTTTCTCGTCGACATGCGCTCGCCGGGTATCGAGATCCGTCCTCTGCGTGAGATCACCGGACATCGGAATTTCAACGAGGTGTTCTTCGACGATCTGTTCGTTCCTGACGAGATGGTGGTCGGCGAGATCAACGGCGGCTGGCCGCTGGCCCGCAACACGCTGGCCAATGAGCGGGTGGCTATGGCGCATGGCACCGCGCTGGGCAATCCGATGGAGGAGATGTTGCGAAACTTCTCGCAGCGGCAACTGGATCCGGCGATGACCGACCGGCTCGGCGATCTGCTATTGGCCGCTCAGGTGGGCTCCCTGCTGGACCACCGCATCGCCCAACTGGCTGTGACAGGTCAGGACACCAGCGCTGAAGCCAGCGCCCGAAAGTTGATCGGGGTGCGCTACCGGCAGTCTTTGGAGGAGTTCCGGATGGAGCTTGCTCCGGGAGCCGGAGTAGTCATCAATGACGCGGTCCAGATGTTCCTCAACACCCGCTGCCTGTCGATCGCCGGCGGTACCGAACAGATCCTGTTGACGATGGCCGGCGAACGGCTGCTCGGCCTGCCGCGCTAGTCCCGGTAAGCGGGACCCGCGAAATCGAGTTCAGTCGTAGCTGATCTCGACCGAGTCGGACACTGGCCGGGCCTGACACGCCAAAATCAGCCCTTCAGCCAGGTCGTCGGGTTCGAGGACGTCATTGACCTCCATGTCCACCTCGCCGGCAACGGTGGTCACCGCACACGCTCCGCAGTGGCCCTCCCGGCAGGAGAACGGTGCATCAAGGCCCTGTTCCAGTAGCACGTCGAGAAGTTTCTCGGTCCGGGGCCACGACACGGTGTGGGTCTTTCCGTCGAGGTGAACGACGGCGGTGGCCGGCTGGTCGGTGGTCGCCACGAAGCGATCAGCCCCTTCGATAACTAGAACACGTTACAGAAATGACAATACAATGAACTAGCTGGCACAAGCTTGCGCTGCTCGACACAAATCGTAACGTGTTCTAGTCTGATATGCAGTAATCGCACTCTTCGGGAGGCTTGTAGTGACGTCCATTCAGCAGCGCGATGCGCAGACGGTTCTGGCCGCCATCGATGATCTCCTACCGCGGCTCCGCGAGCGCAACCAGGAGACCGAAGATCTGCGCCGGATCCCCGACGCAACAATCGCCGATCTCGATGCGGCGGGCTTCTACAAGATGCTCCAGCCGGAACAGTGGGGCGGCCTGCAGTGCGACCCGACGCTGTTCTTCGAGGCAGTGCGCCGCATCGCCAGCGCGTGCGGATCGACCGGTTGGTCCAATGCGATTCTGGGCGTGCACAACTGGCATCTGGCCCAATTCGACCAGCAGGCCCAAGATGACGTCTGGGGCGACGATCCGACGGTAAGGGTGTCCTCCTCGTATGCCCCGATGGGCGTCGGCACGGTGGTCGACGGCGGGTATCTGGTCAACGGCACGTGGCTCTGGTCCTCCGGCTGCGACCACGCCACCTGGACCTTCGTTGGCGGTCCGGTGATCAAGGATGGTCGCCCCGTCGACTTCGGCAGCTTCCTCATGCCACTGGGCGATTACCAGATCCGCGACG
>CALQLM010000156.1 GCA_943331415.1 Bifidobacterium breve | reverse complement strand
CCCTCGGCGAAAGTTACCCCAGCATCCTGATGAGGGCCGCAGCGCCGGTCCAACCTGGCCTGATCCGGGTTCGACCGGCTGTCGCCGGTACCGTTATCCCCGTGGCAAAGACTTCCAAGACGGCGACTTCCAAGACCGCGACAACAGGCCAGGGCCGTTTGAGCCGAGGATTCTGGCGATTGCTCGGTGCGACCGATGAAAAAGTCAAAGCGCATTCGATGGCGGAGGTCACGGCGGCCGCGGAGTTCACCGAGAAAGCACAGGACCTCGACGCCGAGCAACTGGCCAAGGCGGCCGGGCTGTTGAACCTTGAGGATCTCGCCGAGGCAGCCGACGCCCCGCAATTCCTGGCGATCGCGCGGGTGGCCGCCGAACGCGCGACCGGCCTGCGTCCCTTCGACGTCCAACTTCTCGGTGCCCTGCGCATGATGGCCGGTGACGTCATCGAGATGGGCACCGGCGAGGGTAAGACGCTCTCCGGGGCGATCGCCGCTGCCGGTTACGCGCTGGCCGGCCGCAATGTCCATGTGGTGACCATCAATGACTACCTGGCCCGCCGCGACGCCGAGTGGATGGGTCCGTTGATCGAGGCCATGGGTCTGACCGTGGGGTGGATCACGGCCGATTCGACCCGCGAGGAACGCCGCACCGCCTACCAGTGCGATGTCACCTACGCGTCGGTCAATGAAATCGGATTCGATGTGTTGCGCGATCAACTGGTGGTCGATGTCGCCGATCTGGTGTCGCCCAACCCTGACGTGGCGATCATCGACGAGGCCGACTCGGTGCTCGTGGACGAGGCACTGGTGCCCCTCGTGCTGGCCGGCACCAGCCATCGGGAGACACCCAAATTGGAGATCGTGCGACTGGTGGGTCAGCTCGTCGCCGATAAAGATGCCGATAACTTTTTCGCCACCGACGATGACAACCGCAACGTTCACCTCACCGATGCCGGCGCCCGAAGGCTGGAGAAGGCGCTCGGCGGTATCGACCTCTACTCCGAGGAGAACGTCGCCACCACGCTGACCGAGGTCAATGTCGCCCTGCACGCCCATGTGCTGTTGCAACGCGATGTGCATTACATCGTGCGCGACGGCGCGGTGCAGCTGATCAACGCCTCCCGGGGCCGGATCGCCGCGCTGCAGCGGTGGCCCGACGGATTACAGGCGGCGGTCGAGGCCAAGGAGGGCATCGAGACCACCGAGACCGGCGAGGTGCTCGATACCATCACGGTCCAGGCGTTGATCAATCGCTATCCCACCGTGTGCGGGATGACCGGCACCGCACTGGCCGCCGGCGAGCAGCTGCGTCAGTTCTACAAGCTGGCGGTCTCCTCGATCCCGCCGAATACGCCCAACATCCGGGTCGATGAACCCGACCGGGTGTACATCACCGCCGCGGCCAAGAACGAGGCCATCGTCGATCACATCATCGATACGCACGCCACCGGCCAGCCGATCCTGGTCGGCACGCAGGACGTCGCCGAGTCGGAGGATCTGCACGCCCGGCTGCTGCGCCGCGGTGTTCCGGCGGTGGTGCTCAACGCCAAGAACGATGAGGAGGAGGCCCGGGTCATCGCCGAGGCGGGCAAGCTCGGCGCGGTCACGGTGTCGACCCAGATGGCCGGGCGCGGAACCGATATCCGGCTGGGCGGTTCCGATGTCGGTGACGACTCCGCGGAAAAAGATGCCGTCGCCGAACTCGGCGGGCTGCATCTGATCGGAACCGGTCGGCACCGCACAGAACGGCTCGACAACCAATTGCGCGGCCGCGCCGGGCGCCAGGGCGACCCGGGATCGTCGGTGTTCTTCGCCAGCTGGGAGGACGATGTGGTGGTGGCTCATCTCGAGCCGGGCAAGCTACCCCACGAGTGTGATGAGACCGGTCGCGCCACCAGTCCCAAGGCCGCCACGCTGTTGGATCACGCCCAACGCGTCGCCGAGGGTCGGCTTCTGGATGTGCACTCCAACACCTGGCGCTACAACCAGTTGATCGCCCAGCAGCGCGCGATCATCGTCGAGCGGCGTAACACCTTGTTGAGCACGGCGGCGGCCCGCGAGGAGTTGAAGGAACTCGCGCCGGACCGTTACGACGAACTCGTTGAGGAGTTGGCGGGCTCCGATGCCGGTGCCGAGGCTGAGCTGGAACGTGTCTGCCGGCAGATCATGCTGTTCCACCTCGACCGCGGGTGGGCTGACCATCTGGCCTACCTCTCCGATATCCGCGAGAGCATCCATCTGCGCGCGCTGGGACGACAGAACCCGCTCGATGAGTTCCACCGGCTGGCCGTCGACGCCTTCACCGGCCTGGCCGCCGATGCCATCGAGGCCTCGCAACAGACCTTCGAGACCTCCAATGTGCTCGCCGACGAACCCGGTCTGGATCTGTCCAAACTCGCGCGCCCGACATCGACGTGGACCTACATGGTTCACGACAACCCGTTGCGGGACGACACGCTGTCGGCGCTGAGCTTGCCGGGGGTGTTCCGCTAGATGCAGCATCGGGTGCTGACGATCCCGAACGTCCTCAGCGTCATCCGACTGCTGTTGTTGCCAGTGTTCGGCTATCTGCTCCTGGTCCGGCACGACTACGGGCCGGCGGTTGCGATCCTGATGTTCAGCGGCGCCTCGGACTGGGCCGACGGCAAAATCGCGCGGCTGGTACCCAATCAATCCTCACGGCTGGGGGAGTTGCTCGATCCGCTCGTGGATCGCATCTTCATGGTGGCAGTGCCGGTCACCATGGCACTGGCGGGTGTGGTGCCGTGGTGGGTGGTGGCGATCCTGATCGGACGCGACGTGGTGCTTGCCGCGACGCTGCCGGTGGTGCGCAGTCGGGGTATCACCGCGCTTGCGGTGACCTATGTCGGCAAGGCCGCCACCTTCTCACTGATGTCGGGATTTCCGCTGATTCTGTTGGGGCAGTGGGACTCTGGCTGGAGTCGGGTGGTGGGGGCGTGCGGTTGGGCGTTCCTGATCTGGGGCACCTACATGTATCTGTGGTCGGCCGTGCTGTACCTGCTCCAGGTCCGCCTCGTAGTCAGTCGACTGCCGAAGGTGAACCATGACCTTTCCGCGCACTGACTCCGGCACGGCGGCCCGGATGCCGTCACTGCTCGGGTCGCTGTTGTCGAACCATCTGGACCCGGGCTATGCCGCCGCAGCCGCCGAACGCCGCCGCGCCGGGGATCCCGGCCGCCCGGCTGCCCGCCGCGGCTGGCAGGCCCTCGCGGCTCTGCTGATCGCCGCGGTGTTCGCCGCCGCCGTCGCCCAGGCCCGGTCCACCGCGCCCGGCGTCACCGCCGCGCAACAAGCATTGGCCGCGAGTGTGACCGCAGACCAGGCTCGTATCGATCAGCTCACCGCGACGCGCAACGCCCTGGCCGCACAGTCCGATGAGGTTGCGCGTCGGGAACTGACCGCCGATGCCGCCGGCCGCGCACTGCTGGCCGGACTCGATGCCGCCGCCCTCAGTGCGGCCACCACGGCGGTCGGCGGGCCGGGGCTGATCATCACCGTGACCGATCCCGGCGTTGGTCCCGATCTCAGCGATGTGTCCAAACAGCGGGTTGCCGGCCGGGAGCAGGTGATTCTGGATCGCGATCTCCAACTGGTGGTCAACGCGCTGTGGGCGGCCGGCGCCGAGGCCATCGCGGTGGGCGGGGTTCGGATCGGACCCGATGTGACGATCCGGCAGGCCGGTGGTGCGATCCTGGTGGATAACCAGCCGATCGTCGGCCCGTACGTCGTACTTGCGATCGGTGCGCCGGAGACGATGCGTGACAGCTTCGAGGCCAGCAGCGCACTGCAGCGGCTGCGACTCTTGGAGACCGCCTACCGCGCGGGAGTGACCGTCAGCACCGAGGATGAGCTGTCGGTGCCCGCCGGAGGTGCGCGGGAGGTTAGGTTTGCCGAGCGAGCGGGACCGTGAGGGGGGTTACGGGTTGATCGGCATCATCGCGCTCATCATCGGCATCGGCTTGGGACTGGTGTTGCGGCCCAGCGTGCCGGAGGTGATTGCGCCCTATCTTCCGATCGCCGTGGTGGCTGCGCTCGATGCCGTGTTCGGCGGCCTCCGGGCATACCTGGAGAACATCTTCGACGCCAAGGTGTTCGTGATCTCCTTCGTGTTCAACGTTCTGGTGGCCGCGTTGATCGTCTACGTGGGCGATCAACTGGGTGTCGGAACGCAGTTGTCGACGGCGATCATCGTGGTGCTCGGCATCCGGATCTTCGGTAACGCGGCGGCGCTGCGCCGCAAGTTGTTCGGGGCCTGAGTTGGCCGACGCTGACCACGGACGGCACGAGATGCCCCCCGCAGTGCCGACGGCGGCTTCGGGTGGCCGCTCGCAACGGATCTTCGGCGTGCTGGCGGCGGTGCTGTGTGTGCTGCTCGGTATCGCGATCGCCACCCAGGTCCGCCAGACCCGATCCGGTGACGCACTGACCAATGCCCGCCCGGCTGATCTCCTGGTTCTGCTGGACTCGCTGCAACAGCGCGAAGCGGCATTGAATACCGAGGTCAGCGAACTACAGCGCAATCTTGCGGCTGTGCAGAGCGCCGGCAGCAGCGATCAGGCCGCCATCGCCAACGCCCAGTCTCGCCTCGCGGATCTGTCGATCCTCATCGGGACAGTCGCAGCCACCGGGCCGGGTGTGACGATCGATATCGAGGACCCCGGTCCCGGCGTGGCGCCGGAGACCATGCTCGATGTCATCAACGAGTTACGGGCCGCGGGTGCGGAGACCCTCGAGATCCGATCCGGCCGGCAGGCGGTCCGGGTCGGCGTCGACACCTGGGTG
>CALQLM010000155.1 GCA_943331415.1 Bifidobacterium breve | reverse complement strand
GGGCGGGCAATATGAAGAACTCCGACTGAGGGTAAATCTCGGCGGTCGACAGAATTTGCAAAACCGGAGATCAAGAACGTCCAGTGGCGCGAACGCCCACCACCGGGACGGTGTGGGGAGTCCGATTTAGGTTAGGCTGCGCATGCGAATCAAGGGGTTCGGTGCTGAGGAGCCAAGGAGCCAATCGTGTCTGTTCCCAGTGCGTTTCGTTGGTCCGAGGCCTACGGCACTGGACGGCCGGCTCGAATCCGATCCCGCATCAAACGGTTCACCGGCTTCGATCTTCTGCCCGACGACCGCGTGGCAGCCGAATATGCCCGGCTGCTGAACACCGGCGATCCGGTGGCCGAGAGGTTTGTCGACGAGACGTTCTTGGGGCCGCTGGGTCCCGAACGGTCCAGGGAGCTCCTCAACCGTGCGCTGGCGGGATCCGTGGCCGATGTGCCGGATACACCGGAGTCGATGACGGCGCTATTCGCCGAGTTCGAACATGTTCCGAACTGGGTGGATCCGCAGTTGGTCGAGCGGGGCGCGGCCGTGTGGCGACGGTGGGGTTACACCCTGGGTTCGATTGGCAACGCCGGCACCCTGGACGCCTACACCGAGGCCTCGTTGGCGGTGCCGCTGTCATTATCGGGCGGGTATGCCGGGGATTCGGCGCTCAATCGCTATCTGGAGACCAGCCGGTGGTGGATCGAGGTCTGCCGGCCCGGGGCGGCGCTGACGCCCGGCTCGCTCGGACGAAGAATCTCGATGCAGGTTCGGGTTATGCACGTCAGTGTGCGGCGTCGGGTGGCCGAGCACCCGGAGTGGGACTCGCAGCGCTGGGGACTTCCCATCAGCCAGGCCGAGATGATGCTGACGCTGCTCGGAGGAAGTGTCGGTCCGGGACTGGGCCTTTACGCATTGGGCTACATCACTTCCCCGGCCGAGATCAGGGCGGCCCTGCACTTCAACCGCTACCTCGGCCACCTGGTCGGCATGCGATCTGACATCTTCCCGGAGACCATCGCCGACGGAATCCGGATGCTGTATCTGTTTGACGCCACCCGCTCCTACGACTCCGGTGCCGTCGGTGCCGAATTGGTCGAGTCCTTCGTCCCTGCCTTTGCGCCGCTGCCGCACTATCGCGGCGTGGAGCGGCTACGGGCTCAGATGCACTTACACGTCCAAGCCGCCTACGCCCGATTGTTCATGCTGCCCGCCAACCGCAAGCGCTACCGGCTGCCCTCGCCGTGGCCCGGCATGGTTCTACTGCTGATGCGTGTTCCGCTCATCTGGGCGGTGGAGGTCGCACGTCGCATCAGTCCGTCGGCCGACAAAGCGTGGCAGCGCGCCTCGGTGCATGCGTGGGAACGCTGGCTGCACTGGTCTTCGCAACGAAAACCCGCGCAGTACAAGGCCGCCGCGCCATTGCGCCGCTAGACCATCAACTCGGGTGGTACACCCTCCGTCAGAAGAATCCCTGGGCTTTGTTGTTGTAGGAGACGAGCAGGTTCTTGGTCTGCTGGTAGTGATCAAGCATCATCTTGTGATTCTCTCGGCCGATACCGGACTGCTTGTAACCACCGAAGGCGGCGTGGGCGGGGTACATGTGATAGCAGTTGGTCCACACCCGGCCGGCTTTGATATCGCGTCCGGCGCGGTAGGCGACGTTGCCGTTGCGGCTCCACACCCCGGCGCCGAGGCCGTCGAGGGTGTCGTTGGCGATGCTGATGGCGTCGTCATAGTCGGTGAACGACGTCACCGAGACCACCGGACCGAAGATCTCCTCCTGGAAGATTCGCATCGAGTTATCGCCGGCGAAGATGGTGGGTTGGACGTAATAGCCACCGGAGAGGCTGCCACCCAGATCGACTCTTTCGCCGCCGGTGACCACCCGGGCGCCTTCGCTCTTGCCGATTTCGATATAGGACAGGACCTTCTCCAACTGGTCGTTGGAGGCCTGGGCGCCGATCATCGTCTCGGTATCCAACGGGTCGCCCTGACGAACGGCCTTGGTGCGGATCGCGGCCATCGCCAGGAATTCGTCGTAGATATCGGACTGGATCAGCGAGCGTGACGGACAGGTGCACACCTCACCCTGGTTGAGGGCGAACATGGTGAACCCCTCCAGGGCCTTGTCCTGGAAATCATCGTTGGCGGCCAGCACATCGGAGAAGAAGATGTTGGGGCTCTTGCCGCCCAACTCCAGGGTGACCGGAATCAGGTTCTGGCTGGCGTACTGCATGATCAGCCGACCGGTCGTGGTCTCCCCGGTGAACGCGATCTTGGCGATGCGATTGCTCGACGCCAACGGCTTGCCCGCCTCGACCCCAAAACCGTTGACCACGTTGACCACACCATCGGGAAGCAGATCACCGATCAGCGAAATCAGATACATGATCGAGGCCGGTGTCTGTTCGGCCGGCTTGAGCACCACCGCGTTTCCCGCGGCCAGCGCCGGCGCCAACTTCCACACCGCCATCAGGATCGGGAAGTTCCATGGAATGATCTGGCCCACCACCCCCAACGGCTCATGGAAGTGATACGCCACGGTGTTGTCGTCGATCTCACTCAACGAGCCCTCTTGGGCGCGGATCGCCCCGGCGAAATAACGGAAATGATCCACCGCCAAGGGGATATCGGCGTTGAGCGTCTCGCGGATCGGCTTGCCGTTGTCCCACGCCTCGGCGAGTGCGATCTTCTCCAGGTTCTCCTCGATACGGTCGGCGACCTTGTTCAGGATCACCGACCGCTCGCCCACCGAGGTCTTACCCCAGCCCGGTGCCGCGGCATGCGCGGCATCCAGTGCCAGCTCGATATCGGCCGCCGTTGAGCGGGCCACCTCGCAGTACGTCTGACCCGTCACCGGCGAGGGAACCTCGAAATACTGACCCTCGACCGGCGGTACCCACCGCCCACCGATGAAATTGTCATAGCGGCTCTGAAAGGACATCAGCGAACCCGAGGACCCCGGGGGTGAATACACGGTCATGGGAGACTCCTGCCTGATCGACGACGAACTGTTGTGGTGCGGCACTCACAGCAGGCGCGCTACGCCGGAGTCGGCACGGCGCACGCCCCCCGCGCGTCGCGCGCGTGCGGTCACGATAACCCAGTACGGCTTAGTCCATCGGCCGATTGGAACTGCCCGTACGCCCCCTGCCGGGCAGCCGAACCAGCGGTAGGAGCACCCCGGGTCGCCCTCGCCGCAGGGCGCCGATGATCACCCCGCTTCCGTATGCCGCATCCTCGAGCAGTCGCAGGGCGACGTAGCGCGGCAGATCCATCGCGGTACGGCGGGTGAACCACTCCCCGGCGATCGGGATCAGCATGGCTGCCGCGGCGAATCTGCCGAGCCGAGACCGCGGCGTCGATGCCAAAGCGAGCCATCCCAGCGGCCACCATTCCCGGCGCAGCAGATGTCCGACTGCACGGCCTTCGGCCGCCATGTTCTTGCCGACAACAATAGGAGCCAGTGCTGGGTCCACCGACGACTGGCGCAGTCTGCGGGCCAGCAGTGCGGTCTGTAGCCCGGCGATGGAAAACCCGGCGAGGTAGGCCGACGCCGATGATGGGCGTCGCGCCAGGATCAGCCACCCGACCGCCAGGTTCCAGGCCGACACTCGCGCCGGTGCAAGGCGCCGCGGGTGTCGGCGATCCAAGTCCGCGGCGGAAGTGCCGTAGTCGAGGTGCCGGCTGGCCCACTCGGACAACTGCGGGCGTGTCTGGTGAGTCACCACCGAGGCTGGCTCATAGCGCACCATCCAGCCCTGATCGATCAGCCTCCAGACGAGATCGACATCCTCGCCGAGTCGGAGTTCCTCATCGAATCCCGCGTGCTCCAAAGCCATTGGTCGCACCAGGAGTGTCGCCGACGGTAGGTATCCCAGCGCCGCGCCATGGGCCACCAGTTCCGGTCGGGCACCCATATCAAGTGCCGACCTGCTGAGTTCGTAGCGGGCGATCAGTCCGTCCGAGTTCGAATTCGGGATGATCCGTGGTGCGACGGCGGCGACCCGCGGATCGTCGAAGTGCGAGACGAGTGGATCGAGCCACCCCGGTGTTACCGCGCAGTCGGCATCGACGAACGCCACGATCGGAGCGTTCGCGGCTGCGAGCCCGGTATTGCGTGCAGCAGCGGGGCCGCGGTTCACCGAATGCCGGATCAGGGTTGCGCCGTGCGCACGCGCCACCGCACCGACGTCGGCAGAGGATGAGGCGTCATCCACCACGATGACGCGTACGTCCGGAGAAGCTGCCCGGAGTGCGGTCAGGCATGTGTCGAGCAGATGTGGTCGCTCGTAGGCGGGGATGACGACATCCACCCCGCAGAGCGATTGGTGATGGCGGTTCGGCAGTGGATGAACGATCCCGCGGGGCAGCAGCATGTCGACCACGGAACGTTCGACACCGGGGGAGGGCACCAGCCCGGCTGATCCGGCATGCTTGAGGCGAACGATGAACGGTCGAGCAGCCGCGGCAATCCGGATCATCCCCCACGGCGCACCGCCCAGGACGATTGAGGCGTCTCGCCAGACCCGCACTCGATCATCAAGTGCCACGGCCCTACCCGCCGGCAGGCCGTCGGGTCCGCTCAGCCGCTCGTCGTCACCCATGGTGGCGCTCAGTATTCCAGTGGTGGAATTCCGGTCACAGTTTGCTCAACTCCGGCTGCGCTTCCCTGGTTCTGCGATGTGCCGCAGTTACCATGCAAGTTGTGCCTGTGCTTGAGAAATTCCCGTCCAAGACATTCGCCACAAAGACCTTGGCGACAACGACATTCGCCAGGATCCTGCTGGGATGGGCGATCCTGATCCT
>CALQLM010000154.1 GCA_943331415.1 Bifidobacterium breve | reverse complement strand
GCCAGCGTTGGGAGTTCCGCTCCGAAGCGGTCCCAGCCCCGGTCCAATTCTCGGGCCAGCGCGGTGCCGTCCGCACCGGTGAACGCCAACGGGTCGTTCTCCAGGCAGTCAAGATAAAACGGATCGGCAGATAACCCGCGCAGATCAAGATTCAGTGAGGTGTTCGGATCGACCAATTCGGCGATGGGCACTAGTGGCGCACCTGAGATCACCCCGGCACGATACCGTCGCGGATCTTCAAGTAGGCGAAACAGAGTAACCACTGAACCGTACGAATGTCCCTGGGCCACAAGCGGTATTCCTGGTCGCTCTCGTTCAGCCAGCGTGGTCAGCGTATCGGCGAGAGCGGAGCTCTCCTCGATGGTGCCGAGTTGACCGCGTTCGCCGGGGGAGAGGCCGTGGCCGAATTGGTCGACCGCCCACAGGTCGATACCTGCGGCATTGAGGGCGAATCCATACCGGTGGTAGAGACCGGTGTGTTCACCGAATCCATGCAGGAATATCACCGCAGCCCGCGGATCTGCAGCGGCCCAATGTCGGTAGTACATCCGCCCGCGCTCGTGATCGAAGAAAGGCATGGTCTTGACTGCACCAGGATCGGCGTCCGGAAGCAAGATGACGCGCGCTAGCGGCTCAACCAGGGGCCTAGGCGACTCAGCGCCTCGTCGATATCGGAAGCCGGCCCGGCGAATGACATCCGCGCGAATGAGCCACCCTTGACGGTGTCGAAATCCACGCCGGGGGCGATCGCCAAACCGGTTTCAGCCAGTAGCCTTTCGCAGAATCGCAGTGAGTCCGTGGTGAAGTCCGATACGTCGGCGTAGACGTAGAACGCACCATCGGCGGGTGCCAGCCGGGTGATGCCGATCCGGTGGAGCCCGGACACCAGAGTCTCTCGGTTCGCCGCATAGTGGTCCAAGTGACTCTCGGCTTCGGCAATGGCCTCCGGCGTGAAGGCCGCGACGGCGGCGTGCTGCGACAAGACCGGCGGACAGATCGTGAAGTTTCCGGTGAGGCAGTCCACTGCGCGGCGTAGTTCAGCGGGTACCAGCAGCCAGCCCAGCCGCCAGCCCGTCATGGCGAAATACTTCGAAAAGCTATTGACGACAACGGCATTGCGCGAGGTCTCCCAAGCGCACGATGTCGACGGAGCACCCGGGTACACCAGTCCGTGATACACCTCGTCGCTGATCAGCCGAACGCCCTCGGCATCACACCAGCGCGCGATGGCGGCCAGCTCCGCCGCCTCGATCACCGTGCCGGTTGGATTGGCCGGGCTGGCCACGATGACGCCCTGTACGGGCGGATCGAGCTCGGCGAGCATCTGCACGGTCGGTTGGAACCGGATCTGCGGACCGCACTCGATCTCGACCACCTCACAGCCCAGTGCGGTGAGAATGTTGCGGTAACAGGGATAGCCGGGACTGGCGATCGCCACCCGGTCGCCGGCATCGAAGCAGGCCAGGAAGGTGAGGAGGAAGCCACCGGAGGAGCCAGTGGTCAGCACGACGTCATCGGCAGTGACGGGGATGCCGTACTTGGCCGAATAGGATTCGGCGATCGTCTCCCGAAGTTTGGGCAAACCCAGGGCGACGGTGTAGCCCAGTTGGTTGGCGTCCAGTGCCTTCATTGCCGCCGCACGGACGGGTCTGGGTGCGCCGGCACTCGGCTGGCCGGCCGACAGGTTGACCAGGTCGCCATGGGTGCGCTGCCGCTCGGCGGCGGCTAACCACACGTCCATGACATAGAAGGGCGGAATGCCCGCGCGATGGGACACGTGACGCTTCACCGCTGCTAGAACACCTCGGATTCGAGACGCTTCAACTGCTCACGCGGCGGACCGAATAGCTGGGCGCTGGTGTGGGCGCGTTTGAAATACAGCTGCATATCGTGTTCCCAGGTTATCGCGATACCGCCGTGTAATTGGATGGCATCCCCGGCCACAGCGCAGAACGCCTCACTGGCCGCAAGTCGGGCCATCGCAGCGTTGACCGGCGTCGGTGATTCGATGGCGTCGCCGATGACGGCTCTCGCCGACTGCACGGCGACGTACATATCGGCCATCCTGTGCTTGAGTGCTTGGAAACTGCCGATCGACCGACCGAATTGAACTCTCTGCTGGGTGTATTCCACGGTGAGCTCCAGGCATCGTGCCGCGGCGCCGATCTGTTCGGCGGCCAGCAGGATCGCCGCGATGTCAGCCATGCCCGGGTTGCTGCCGATAACCGTCGAGGCGCCCGGTCTCACGCGGGCCAGCCGTCGAGTCGGGTCCAGAGTGTGCACGGTCTCGACGGTCACATCGCTCCAGCGCAGAGTCCGTCCATCCTCAACCGCGAGCACCACATCGGCGATATCACCGTTGATCACGTAGTCGCGGTCGAAGACCATCGCACCTATCGAGACGCCGGCGGCAAGCTGCTCAAGAGTCTCGCCATCGGGCGCATCGCCGGACAGCAGGCCCAACTCGGCCAGCGTCGTGCCGAGCAGGGGAGTAGGAACCAGCGACCGGCCCAGCTCTTCCAACACCGCTGCTGCGTCGGCCAATTCGCCCCCCGCACCACCTAACTCCTCGGGTACGACCAGTGCGGCCACACCGACCTGTTCGCACAGCAGAGACCAGAGCGACTCGTCGTATCCGCGCGGTGACTCCATGGCACGACGGACAGCCTCCGGTGAAGCATGTTTGTCCACCAGGGCCGCCACCGTCTGCCGCAGCAGTTGGCGTTCGTCGTGTGTGGTCACAATGCCTCCAATACCCGGCGTCGATGGCTGGCCGGGTCACCCCAGGCCGAGCGAAGGGCCTGAACTCTCAATAACCACTGCGACAGATCATGTTCGGCGGTGTAGCCGATTGCGCCGTGGGTCTGCAGGGAGGCGCGGGCCGACAGCAGCGCGGCATCGGAGGCCGCCGCTTTGGCTGCACTGACGTCGCGGACAGTATCTGTAGAGTCCCCGGCCAGGGATAGCGCGGCACCGTATAACAGCGGTCGTGCCAGCTCCAGAGCGATGTGGACATCGGCCAGCTTGTGCTTGATCGCCTGGTAACTGCCGATTGTGCGGCCGAATTGAGTGCGTTGTTTGGCGTACTCGACCGACATATCCAGCATCGCCTGGCCGGCGCCGATCAACTGCGCGGCGGTGGCCAATGCGCCGAACTCGAATGCCCGCGCGATATCTGCTGGGTGGGTCTGCCCGGACCTGGACAGGTCGAATAACCGTCGGCTCGGGTCGACAGAGCTGTGCCTTTCGACGGCGATCGCGTCGCCGACCTCTCCATCGACGGCCAGCAATGCCAGACCCGCGAAGTCGGCGTCGACCGCCCGGGGTACTGCGGGCGGTAGCGCCACGGTGGCGATTAACTCACCGGCCGCAAGCGCGGCGCACCGCTCATCTCCGGCAAGCAGAACGGGCGCGACCGCGATGGATTCGGTGACCGGTCCAGGCACACACCAGCGCCCCAGTCGTTCGCAGGCCACGACCAGATCCACCGGATGGGCATCCAGACCGTCAAACTCCTCGGACACGACCAATGCGGTCACACCCAAATCTGCTAGTCGCGCCCATACCTTGCGTCCCGGCGTGGTGTCACCCCTGGCCCAGGAACGAACGGCGCCCGGTACATCAGCTGCGCTCAGTGCCGCGTCGATACTTGCCGCGAAATCATGCTGTTGTTCGTCGAGTACGAATCTCATGGTTTTTTGACCCCGGCGCTTTCCCTGGGTAAGCCGAGTAAGCGCTCGGCGATGATATTGCGCTGAATCTCGTTGGTGCCCGCATAGATCGGGCCACCCAGAGCGAACAGCAGGCCATCGGTCCACGGGTCGACAAGCTCACCGTCTGGTCCGCGCAAATCGCAGGCGGTCTGATGGATCGCGACGTCGAGGTCTGACCAGAACACCTTCGTCACCGAAGACTCCGCACCGAGTTCCCCGCCTTCGGCCAGCCTGGTCACGGTTCCGAACGTGTGCAGGCGATAGGCCTGGGCCTTGATCCAGGCATCAGCAACCTGGTCGGCGATCGCGGGGTCGGGGTTGGCTTTCCAAGCCTCGACAAGTCGCTGCGCCGGCGCCACGAACCGCGCGGGACTGCGCAGCGACATTCCCCGCTCATTACTTGCTGTACTCATGGCTGCCCGCCAGCCGTCGTGCACGGAGCCGATGACATCGTCGTCTGGGACGAAAACGTTGTCCAGGAAGATTTCGCCGAACCCGGTTTCGCCACCGAGTTGTTGGATCGGGCGCACCGTCACGCCGTCGGCGTTGAGATCGAACATCAGGTAGGTGAGGCCCTGATGGCGCTGCGCAGAAGAGTCCGAGCGGAACAAACCGAAACCGCGCTCGCCAAAAGGTGCCCGGCTGCTCCAGATCTTCTGGCCGTTGAGCAGCCAGCCCCCGTCGGTCTGTACCGCCGTCGACCGTAAGGACGCGAGATCGCTGCCGGATTCAGGCTCGGACCAGGCCTGTGCCCAGATCTCTTCGCCGCTCGCCATTTTCGGCAGGATGCGCGCGAGCTGCTCTTCGGTCCCGTGCGAGAACAATGTCGGCGCAAGCATGGAGGTTCCATTTGCGCTGGCGCGGCCTGGGGCGCCGGCGCGGAAATACTCCTCTTCAAACACCACCCACTGCAGCAAGGTCGCATCTCGCCCGCCGTACTCCTCGGGCCAGGTGATCACGGACAACCCGGCGTCGAACAGCACCCGATCCCAGTGCCGATGCTGAGCGAATCCCTCAGCGGTGTCATAGGACTTTGTCGGAAACGATGCCGTATTCGCGGTCAGGAAGGCGCGCACTTCATCACGGAATGCGCGGGTCTGGTCGTCGTAGTGC
>CALQLM010000153.1 GCA_943331415.1 Bifidobacterium breve | reverse complement strand
GGTCCGAGGGTGACGCGTTCGGCCGCCTGATCCTGCTGCACGACCCCGAGATCGAGGAGACGGGCCCGGCAGAGCCGGAGCCGACCCCCCTGGCCCGGCCCGCTGACGGGGTACCCGCCGTGTCGGTCAGCACCAGTGAGATCGCCAGGGCGGCTGAGAAATTGGCCATCGGCACCGGCCCTTTCGCCGTGGACGCGGAGCGCGCTTCGGGCTTTCGGTATTCCAACCGTGCCTACTTGATCCAGATCCGGCGCGCCGGAGCCGGAACGGTTCTGATCGATCCCGTCAATCACGGCGGCAGCTCGATCGACGTCCTTCAACCACTGGCCGATGTGCTGGCCGATGACGAGTGGATTCTGCATGCCGCCGATCAGGATCTGCCCTGCCTGGCCGAGGTCGGTCTACTCCCCCCGGCCGTCTACGACACCGAACTGGCGGGCCGACTGGCCGGATTCGATCGGGTGAATCTGGCTGCCATGGTGCAACGCCTGCTCGGACTCGGTCTGGCCAAGGGTCACGGAGCAGCCGACTGGTCCAAACGCCCCCTGCCCGAAGCCTGGCTGAACTACGCGGCTTTGGACGTCGAGGTGCTGATCGAGTTGCGCGCCGAAATCGCCGGTGTCCTTGCGGCTCAGAACAAGACCGACTGGGCGGCAGAGGAATTCGAGTACCTGCGCCGCGCCGAGAGCACTCCGACCCGCCGTGATCGCTGGCGGCGGACATCGGGTCTGAACAAGGTTCGCACCACGGCGGGCCTGGCTGCGGTGCGTGAGGTGTGGACCGCGCGGGATCGGATCGCCCGCAACCGCGATATTGCGCCCGGGCGCATTCTGCCCGACTCGGCGATCATCGCCGCGGCACTGGCCGACCCCAAGACGGTCGAGGAACTCATCACCCTGCCGATCTTCAGCGGACCCAAACAGCGGCGCACCGCCGGCGTGTGGCTGGAGGCACTGGAGGCCGCGCGGCGTACCGACGACCCGCCCGAGGCCGCCGAAACGCTGACCGGTCCGCCCCCTCCGGTGCGGTGGGCCAAGCGCAAACCGGAGGCCGCCGCGTATCTGGAGGCCGCAAAATCGGCGCTGGGCGAATTGTCGAAGCAGGTCGCGGTGCCGACGGAAAACCTGGTATCGCCTGATCTGGTGCGCAGATTGTGTTGGGACTTCTCCGACCCCGCCGATGTCACCGAGACGGTCGCGGGATTCCTTCACGAGGGCGGGGCGCGACACTGGCAGCGCACTCTGGTGGTGCCGGTGCTCTCCACGGCACTGAGTCAGGCCGCTCGGCCCGACGATGACTCAGTCGACCTGCTCGGTCACTGATTCGTCGCGCGCGCCGAGTGCGGCCACCCAACCGGTGACCTGCCGGGCGACGTTCTGATCGGTCAGACCGGCCTCGGAGAGCACCTCGCTGCGGGCGGCATGGTCGAGGAATTGTTGCGGTACGCCGAGGTCGCGGCACGGCACGTCAATATCGGCGGCGCGCAGTGCGGCGGAAACCGCGGATCCGACTCCCCCGCGCACACCGTTGTCCTCCACCGTGACCACCAGTTTGTGCGCCAGGGCTAGCGGCCCCAGCGCCTCCGGAACCGGCAGCACCCAGCGCGGATCTACGACGGTGACGCCGATGCCCTGCTTGCGGAGCCGCTCGGACACTTTGAGCGCCATCGCGGCGAACGATCCCACCGCGACCAGCAGAACGTCCGCACCGAGTCCCTCGGCGGGCCTGGCCAGAACGTCGATTCCGTTGACCCGTTCGATAGCCGGAATATCTTGGCCCACTTCGCCTTTGGGGAAGCGGATCGCCGTCGGTCCGTCGTGGACATCGAGGGCTTCACCGAGCTCCTCGCGAAGGCGGGCACCGTCACGCGGAGCAGCGACGCGGATTCCGGGCACGATGTTGAGCATCGACAGATCCCACATGCCGTTATGGCTGGCGCCGTCGTTTCCGGTGACTCCGGCCCGGTCCAAGACGATGGTGACCGGCAGCTTGTGCAGGGCGACGTCCATCATGAGCTGATCGAAAGCGCGGTTGAGGAATGTGGAGTAGACGGCCACCACGGGGTGCATTCCACCCATCGCCAACCCGGCCGCCGAGGTCATCGCATGCTGCTCGGCGATGCCGACGTCGAAGAGCCGGTCTGCGAATCGCTCGCCGAAGGCTGCCAGGCCGGTCGGCCCCGGCATCGCGGCGGTGATCGCCACGATGTCGCGGCGCTTGGTCGCATAGGCGATCAGCGCATCAGAGAACACCGACGTCCACCCCGGCGCCGAGGTCGTGGTCGCCAAACCGGTATGCGGATCGATGACGCCGCAGGCATGCATCAGTTCGGCCTCGTCGTTCTCGGCCGGCGGGTACCCCATCCCCTTGCGGGTCACCACGTGCACGATCACGGGAGCGTTATAGCCGCGAGCATGCCGCAGTGCGTTCTCCACCGCGTGCTCGTCGTGGCCGTCGATCGGGCCGACATATTTGATACCCAGATCGGTGAACATCACCTGCGGGGAAATCGCGTCCTTGAGGCCGGCTTTCACGCTGTGCACCGCGTGATAGCAGGCTTCACCGATCACCGGCACGCCGCGCAGTGCAACCCGTCCACGTTCGAGCAGTCGCTCGTAGCCGGGTTGCAGTCGCAGTCCCGCAAGGTGATCAGCGAAACCGCCGATGGTCGGCGCGTAGCTGCGCCCATTGTCATTGACCACGATCACGACTGGGCGCTTGGCCGCCGCGATGTTGTTCAGCGCCTCCCAGCACATGCCGCCGGTCAGCGCGCCGTCACCGACAACGGCAACCACGTGCCGATTACGGTGGCCGGTCAGTTCGAAGGCTTTGGCCATACCGTCGGCGTAGGACAACGCCGCCGAGGCATGGCTGGACTCGACCCAGTCGTGATCGCTCTCGGCCCTCGACGGGTAGCCCGACAAACCGCCCTTCATCCGCAGGGTGTCGAAGTCAGCGGCACGTCCGGTCAACATCTTGTGCACATAGGCCTGATGACCGGTATCGAAGATAATCGGGTCGTGGGGCGAGTCGAACACGCGGTGTAACGCCAGGGTGAGTTCCACCACACCGAGGTTGGGCCCCAGGTGGCCACCGGTCGCCGCGACCTTGTGGATCAGGAACTGGCGGATCTCCACCGCCAGTTCTGTCAGCTGATCCTGGGTAAGGTGCTGCAGATCGGCAGGGCCGCGGACCTGTTCGAGCATTCCCGCAGTCTACCCACCGTTGCCGGGCGGTTCCTGCCCAGTCACATAGACATCCGGCACACCGTCGCGGTCCGGATCGGCGGTTTCCAATTCGAAAATCGCGCGATACTGCCGGTTGCGGATCCGCAGCAGAACCCCGGCCAATAACGCCGCCAGCACCGATCCGGTGAGCACGGCGACTTTCATCACAGCCAGACGGGACGGGTCCGGACCGTAGGCCAAGTCCCCGATCAGCAGCGATACCGTGAATCCGATCCCGGCCAGCATGGAGACGCCCAGGACGTCGATCCACCGCAGCGACGCGTCCAGGCTGGCGCGGGTGACCGCGGCGATCAATCGGGTAGTGCCGAAGATCCCGAGGGGTTTGCCCACAACGAGCCCGGCGATGATGCCGAGGGCGATCGGGTCGCGCAGGGCTGTCACGAAACCGTCATAGCCACCGAATCCCACACCGGCCGCGAAGAAGGCGAACACCGGCACCGCGAAACCGGCCGAGATGGGTCGCATCGCGTGTTCGAAGCGCTCGGCGAGGCCCTCTCCGGTGGTCGCGCTTCCCAGCACCGGCACGGTGAATCCCAGCAGGACCCCGGCGACGGTGGCGTGCACCCCGGACTCGTGGACGAAGGCCCATGTGAGCACCGCAAGCGGAATGAGCAGCCACCAGGAACTGATCCGCCGCTGCACCAGGATCGCGAACGCGGCGAGTGGGACGAGTGCAAGCAGCAGCGCCCCGAGGTTGATCTTGGTGGTGTAGAACACCGCGATCACCGTGATCGCGAGCAGATCGTCAACGACGGCCAGCGTCAGCAGGAAGGTGCGCAATGCCACCGGCAGGTGCGTCGAGATCACCGCCAGCACCGCTACCGCGAAAGCGATATCGGTCGCGGTCGGAATCGCCCATCCACTAACGGCACCGTCGGCGCCGCCGATGGTGAAGGCCACAAAGATCAGCGCGGGAACGGCCATACCGCCCACCGCCGCGGCGATCGGCAGCGCTGCCCTGGCGGGATCGCGAAGATCCCCGGCGACGAACTCGCGTTTGAGTTCCAGGCCGACAACGAAGAAGAAGATCGCTAATAACCCGTCGGCGGCCCATCCGCCCAGACTCAGATTCAGATGCAGTCCGAAGTCATCGCTGCCGACCCGAAAGTTGTTCAGCGCGTGATAGGAATCCGCCCACGGCGAGTTCGCCCAGATCAACGCGATCGCCGCGGCGGCAAGCAGGATCGCGCCACCCACGGTCTCCTTGTGCAGGATCGTGATGATGCGGTGGCTCTCCGGCCACGAACCGCGGGTGAATAACCGGGCCGGCAAGAATCGGCGGCCACCGCGGGCCGGATCAGCCACGTTCGGACCTCCTCAGCAGGGCGATGCACTCGACGTGGTGGGTCAACGGGAATGCATCGAACACCCGGATATCTTCCACCTGGTATCCGTGCTGGCGGTAAAGGCCGATATCGCGGGCGAAAGCCGCAGCCTCACAACCGATATGGATCACCCGCGATACGCCGGCACCCGCGATCAGCTCGATGACCGGACGGCCGGCTCCGGCCCGAGGCGGGTCCAGAACCGCGATATCAGCGCCACCGGACTGACTACTCAGTACCCGGCGTACCGAATC
>CALQLM010000152.1 GCA_943331415.1 Bifidobacterium breve | reverse complement strand
GCCGCCGTCGTGGCACTCGGCGGGTGGGGCGCGACGGCGCCGACCGCTGCGGCCGCCGGCGTCGAGTATCTGATGGTGCCTTCGGCCGCCATGGGCCGCGATATCCCGGTCGCCTTCCAGGGCGGCGGGCCGCATGCCGTGGTGCTGCTCGATGCGTTCAACGCGGCGCCCGACGTCAGTAACTGGGTGACGGTGGGCAACGCAATGGGCGCACTCGCCGGTAAGGGAGTCTCGGTGGCTGCCCCCGCAGGCGGCGCGTACAGCCTCTACACCAACTGGGAACTTGACGGCAGTAAGCAGTGGGAGACCTTCCTGGCCGATGAGTTGCCGAACTGGCTGGCGGCCAACAAGGGCCTTGCGCCCAGCGGCCACGCGATTGTCGGAGCATCCCAGGGTGGTTTGGGCGCGGTGACCGTGGCCACCTTCCACCCCGATCGCTACGGTTACGCGGGGTCCATGTCGGGCTTCCTCACCCCGTCGAATACCCAGCTCAACGGCGCTATCTCGAACGGCATCAACGCCAGTGGCGCCAATGTCGAGGCGTTGTGGGGAGCTCCCCAGTTGGGTCGCTGGAAGTTCCGCGACCCCAACGTGCACGCCAACCTGCTGGTGGCCAACAACACCCGGCTCTGGGTCTTCAGCCCGCAGGCGGTGACCTGCACCGATCCGGCCGCCATGATTGGTTTCTGCGATCAGGCCCAGGGCAGCAATCGGACCTTCTACGCGCACTATCGGTCCCTCGGCGGTAAGAACGGACACTTCGACTTCCCGGCCGGAGGCAACCACGACTGGGGCACCTGGGCCGCGCAGTTGGGTGCCATGGCTAACGATGTCGTGGCGGCTCTGAAATAGCGGTTCGCTCTGGGGGAACCGTTAGACTTCCGCAACCTCCAGTTTGTTCGCGGTCATTGGGCGAACCGGTACTGTAGAACCGTGCAACGCTTGGATGGCGCTTCGCTCAGCAAACTTGCTGGAACGGCTCGGCGGCCCCTCAGCACGCCCTCGCGCGTTCTGTTGGCGGCGGGTTTTCTGGCCCCGGCGGCCTGGCTTCTCGCCGGGTGCAGTTCGGGCGCGGATCTCATGAGCGCTGTCGCCCTGCCATCCGAGCAGACCGCCGGAACTGCTGGCGGTGTCGATATCGGAGTGTCGCCGGAGGCCGGCCCGCAGTCGGGCACATTGGATCTCACCCCGGCTCAGCGCGAGTACCTCGGTGATCTCACCGCGGCCGGAGTCCATCCCTCCAGTGAACTGCGGGCCCTGAGTATCGGTTCGTATGTGTGCCAGGCGCGCGGCGCCGGCCAGAGCGATCAGGCGGTCCGGGATTACGTGGCGCCCATGGTTCGCAGCGATGTCGCCGACGCAAATGCTTCGGCACCCCAGTCGGCGTCGGTGATTCAGGCGGACGCGGCGATCGACGATTACATCCGCATCGCCGCCCAGCGGCTCTGCTGAGATATGGCTCGTAAGTCCCGGAAGACTGACCGGCGGAGACGCCACCGCATCCTTGCCCTTGTCGCCGCGGCGGCCGTGGCCGTCGTCGTGGGTTTGGTGGTGGCGATCATCGTGATCGTGGTGCGTCGTCCGGAACCGGCGACGACCGCCATTCCGCCGACCGCGGTGCCGCCCACCAGTCAGCCGGGGTACAAGCCGCGGCCGGCTTTCCAGGACGCAAGTTGTCCCGACGTGAACATGATCGCGATCCCGGGCACCTGGGAGTCTTCGCCGACTGACGATCCGTTCAATCCCACCCAGTTCCCGATTGCGCTGTTGCGCAACGTCACCGGGCCGATTACCGATCAATTCGGTCGCGATCGGGTCGAGGTTTACACCGTTCCCTACACAGCCCAGTTTCACAATCCACTGTCGGCGGACAAGCAGATGTCCTACAACGACAGCCGCGCGGAAGGTACCCGGGCCGCAGTACAAGCGATGACCGCTATGAATGACCGGTGTCCGTTGACCAGTTTCGTGTTGGTCGGCTTCTCCCAGGGCGCGGTGATCGCCGGTGACATGGCCAGCGATATCGGTAACGGGCGGGGTCCGGTCGATGAGGACCTCGTCCTAGGCGTCACCTTGATCGCGGACGGGCGCCGACATCCGGGCGAAGGTCTCGAAATCGGCCCCAATCCGCCCGGGCAGGGCGCCGAGATCACGCTGGCTGAGGTTCCGACCCTGTCGGCGTTGGGCCTGACGATGAGCGGCCAACGGCCGGGCGGGTTCGGTGCTCTCAACAACCGCACCAACCAGATCTGTGGCGCCGGAGATCTGATCTGCGCGGCGCCGCAGTCCGCCTTCAACATCGCCAACCTTCCTCGGACGCTCGAGGTGCTGGCCGGAGGCGCGGGGCAGCCCGTTCATGCGATGTACAACACGCCGGAGTTCTGGAACCTCGACGGCCAAACGTCGACGTCGTGGACACTGAATTGGGCACGTGACCTGATCGACAACGCCCCCCGGCCGCCGCACGGTTAGACCTGCGGTCTGATGGCGCGGCGATTTGGCTGCGGCACACCAATGGGACTAACATTAAGAAATAGATAAGGCCTGATTAACGCCGGTTCGACAGGGATCGCCAAATCCCCGTCGGCGCCCCGGGGGCAGCCTGACAGGAGAGTGGTATGCCGTTCCATAACCCGTTCATCAAGGACGGACGGATCACCTTCCCCGAAGGCGCCAGCCTGGTCAAGCACGTCGAGCGGTGGGCCAAGGTCCGTGGTGACAAACTCGCCTACCGATTCCTGGACTTCTCCACCGAGCGGGACGGTGTCGCGCACGATCTGCGGTGGGCTGACTTCAGCACCCGCAACCGCGCCGTCGCCGCACGCCTGCAGCAGGTGACACAACCCGGCGATCGGGTGGCCATCCTCTGTCCGCAGAACCTGGAGTACCTGATCGCGTTCTTCGGCACGCTGTATTCCGGTCGTATCGCGGTGCCGCTATTCGATCCGTCCGAACCCGGACACGTCGGTCGGTTGCACGCCGTTTTGGACAACTGCTCGCCGTCGGCAATTCTGACGACTACCGAAGCCGCTGAGGGTGTGCGCAAATTCTTCCGGACCCGCCCGGCCAAGGAACGCCCCCGCGTGATTGCGGTGGATGCGGTGCCCGACGAGGTCGGCGCCGGCTGGGAAGCGGCCGAAGCTGACCAACAAGCCATCGCCTATCTGCAATACACCTCCGGATCCACCCGGATCCCCACCGGTGTGCAAATCACCCAACAGAACCTGGCCACCAACGTGGTGCAGGTCATCGAGGCACTCGAGGGGGAGGAGGGTGACCGCGGCGTCAGTTGGTTGCCGTTCTTCCACGACATGGGCCTCATCACCGCGCTCTTGTCGCCGATGATCGGCCACTTCTTCACGTTCATGACACCGGCCGCCTTCGTCCGTCGACCCGGCCGCTGGATTCGTGAGATGGCCCGCAAGCCTGACGATGAGGGTGGCGTCATCTCAGTCGCTCCGAACTTCGCGTTCGACCACGCCGCGGCGCGCGGTCTGCCCCGCGATGGTGAACCGCCGCTGGATCTGTCCAATATCAAGGCGATACTCAATGGCAGCGAGCCGATCTCCGCGGCGACCGTGCGCAGATTCAACGAGGCGTTCGAGCCATTCGGCTTTCATCCCCGGGCTATCAAGCCGTCCTACGGTCTTGCCGAAGCGACGCTGTTCGTATCCACCACACCGGCCGGCGAAGCTCCCAAGATCGTCACCGTCGACCGCGATGAACTCAACGCGCATCGCTTCGTCGAGGTGGCCGAGGATTCGCCCAACGCGGTTGCCCAGGCGTCGGCCGGCAAGATCGGAGTCGCGGAATGGGCCGCGATTGTCGACCACGACACCGCCACCGAGTTGCCTGACGGTCAGATCGGCGAGATCTGGATCAGCGGGCCGAACATGGGCACCGGCTATTGGAACAAGCCGGAGGAGACCATTGCCACCTTCCAGAACATCCTGAAGTCGCGTTCCAATCCGTCCCACGCGGAGGGTGCGGCTGATGATGCGATATGGGTGCGCACCGGCGATCTCGGCGCCTACCACGAGGGTGATCTCTACATCACCGGCCGAGTCAAGGACCTCGTGATTATCGACGGACGCAACCACTATCCGCAGGACCTGGAGTATTCCGCTCAAGAAGCCAGCAAGGCGTTGCGGACAGGATTCGTTGCGGCATTCTCAGTGCCGGCCAATCAACTGCCGGACGAGGTATTCGCCAATGCGCACGCGGGTCTGAAGCGCGATGCCGGTGACACCTCCGAGCAGTTGGTCATTGTCGGCGAGCGGGCGCCCGGCTCTCACAAGATGGAAGCCGAGCCGATCGCTGACGCCATCCGTGCGGCGATCGCCGTGCGCCACGGTGTCACCGTGCGTGATGTGTTGTTGACGCCGGCTGGTGCTATTCCGCGCACCTCCAGCGGCAAGATCGGTCGGCGCGCATGCCGATCGGCATACCTGGACGGCAGTCTGCACAGCGGGAAGATCGCCAACGCATTCCCCGACGAGGCGGAATGACCACAGAAGGTCCCCGGTCGGATTCATCAGGTTCCCCACCTGAGTCGGTCCCGCCTGAATCGGTGCCCACTACCGCCGAGTCCGACCCGACGATCATCCTGGCGCCCGGGACCGAGTTGACCCCCGCCCGTACCGATATGTCGGTGCCCGAGATGCGCGCGTGGCTGCGCAACTGGGTGGCCAACGCCACCGGGCAGGCACCCGATGCCGTCGACGAATCCACCCCGATGGTCGAACTCGGATTGTCGTCGCGCGATGCGGTGGCGATGGCCAGTGACATCGAAGACCTGACCGGGGTCACCCTGACCGCGACGGTCGCCTTCCGGCACCCGACGATCGAGTCGCTGGCGACGGTGATCAT
>CALQLM010000151.1 GCA_943331415.1 Bifidobacterium breve | reverse complement strand
CGCTCGAGTCGTGAAAGCGCGGTGCTGCTAGCTGAAGTCGAGCGTGCGGTTCTGCTTGCGTCGACGCAGCCGCCCGTTCATCAGGCTGTCATCCCAGCCCCGGATAACGGAGATTGACGGACGGATCGCGAAGGCCGCGATGACGGCCGCGATCAGCGGCACGACCCATGCAACGCCAAAGACCACGCCAATGAGCCCGATGGGACCGGCGATGATCAGGCCGAGGGCGATAGGCCCGAGATCGACGAAGAATGAAACGCGCGCACGCCGTTCGTCTGGTACGAGCGCAAGTGCCGCACGCCGGGTGTTCTCGTCGACAGTCCAGCGGGGGATGCGCACGAGGGCGATGCCGACGACCAGCACGGCGATGGAACCCATCGCCGAGCCAACTGCCAGGACCACACCCGCGAGCACCGCTGCAATCGGCAGGATAAGTAGCGTGCCGGGAATACCGAGGCGGTCCTGCACGCGGCGAGCGGCAAGCTTTTGGATCAGCCAGCACAGGATGAACACGCCGAACGTGACGGAGCCGATCAGGACCTGCAGCGCGGAGGCATCGGACCCGAGGATGGTGCCGACCCCGGACAGGAAGGCCAGGTGAGCCGTCATTGTTGAGGCGAACGTGATCAGCGAAGCGATGAGGAGAGTTCGCCAGACCTTGACCCCGTTGATGAACTCCCACGCACCCGCCAGGGACTCGCGCAGGTTCTCGTCCTTCGCCGTTCCCTTCGCGGCAGCCGTATGACGCAGTCGCCGCGGCAGCCAGAGCGCCACGAAGACGCAGACGATCGGGTCAAGCGCGAGCAAGGCCCACAGCGGAATGCCGAGAGGGTCCATGGCAAGTGGCGCGAATGCCGACACCGCGAGCCCGGCGAGCTGACCCAGATAGGTCCACGCCACGATCCAGCCGAAGATCTTGCGGCCCTCCGCCACGTTGAACTCATCGCCCGCGAGGCTCCACACGAGCAGCGGCACGAGGAAGTTGAGTTGGTCGGCAAGTAGCCAGATCGCGCCGGTCGCCGCGACCTCCCAGACGGACAGTGAGATGAAGACGATGGCAACGATGAATACGGCGGCGTACCCGAAGCCCACCGCACGCAGCATCGGCAGGCGCGCCCGATGGTCGACGAAGCGGAATTGCAACAGTGCGACAGCGATGAGTCCGAGGCCGCCCAGGGGGTACATATAGATGAGCGAACTTGGGCCGGCAAGGGCGATCATCTGGCTGGCGCCGACGACCTCGGTTAGGAACCCCGCGAAAGAAACAGCGATGAGGGCAGCCGCCAGCGGCCAGGCACGCCGCTTGAGAGTAGGCCCGGCCATCTCGGCACGGATTTCACCCCGCTCGCGCCGGACCGGCTCCGGAGCGAGCGCATCCGAAGCAGCCGGCTCTCTGGCAGATACCTCGCTCTTTCGAGCTGCCAGGAAGTCCCAGGGATCGACATCCCCGTCGTTCACCATGGTTACTGGCTGACCCGCTGGGCGACTGCTCGGATGCCTTGCGACCACGCGGAGTCCGGGGAGGTCAGCGAGAACAGCCCACCAGACGCGTTCTGCACGACCTCCTCGGACAGCGGGAGGATGGCTGCTGTCTCCGCCGCATACGCGGCCGTCATCTGGTCGCGAAGGTCGTCGAGGTCTACCCCTTGCGGGACCTTGTTGACGATCAGGTACAGGGCTGGGACACCCAGTCGCCGGGCGACGTCGACCGTGACCGCGGTGCCCTGGAAGTCCTGCCGGTCGGGGCGCAGGATGAGTAGAAGGATGTCGCTGATCGTGATGGAGAGCAGGGTCTCCTCATTCAGGCCCGGGTGCGTGTCGATCAGCAGGTAGTCCAGTTGGAGATCCTTGGCCAGATCGCGGAACCCGTCATTTAGAGTCCCGACGTCGTAGCCCTCGCGCAGGACCCGCGCGATGTCACCGGCCTTCATGCTAGATGGGACGAGGAACAGCGCCCCGCCTTCGGCCACGTCGATATCGGCTGCAATTACCGACGTCACGTCATGGGCCGCGTCCTTGATTGGCATTTTGCCCCACAGATAGTCATTCAGCGTGTTGTCGAGGTCATCGGAGAAACCGAACAGCACATGGATACCGGGGCTCTGGATGTCGGTGTCGATAACGGCAACGCGATTTCCTGCTGAAGCCAGCTGAGCCGCGAGGTTCGACGTGGTGTTGCTCTTGCCTGTGCCGCCCCGGAAGGAGTGGACAGAGATGACGGTAGTCATGGTGGGCCTTTCCATGGCGGCGAGGAGTTGTCTTGTCGGACTATACGGGAACTGGACTTGCCAACACCTCGGGCGCGAATCCGACACAATGGCCCAATGACAGCAGATCCTCCGACGCCCTCCACCAGCCGGCGGTCCGGACTCGGCTATCGCATCGCCATCCTGATTGCCGTCCTGCTCGCGGCCTCCGCCATCATCACCACGCTTTTCTCCGTTCGTGCCGTGCAGTCGGAGATGTACGCCCAGACGACGGAGTCGGTCGAGAACATCCATGTTTCCGTGGGTGAGCTGATCTCGGTCGAGTATGAGAATGTCACCGCATTCCGCGAAGCCTCTTTGGAACGCAGAAAAAGGGAGCTCGAATCGGTTTCCGCCCCAATCTCGACCGCGCTCGATGCCATTCGTGCTCAGGTGACCACGGGTCAGATCACCGAGGCAGCCGCCAAGGCGACGGCTCTGGAGATGCTCAAGACGATCCGCTACGGCAACAAGGACTACTTCTTTACCTACGACCGGAGCATGACGGCTATCTCCCACCCCGATGCGAAGTTCCAGGGACGCAACCTGATCGACTTGCAGGACGCCGACGGGAAGTACGTCTTACGTGAGATTCGCGATGTCGCCCTCAACCAGGGCAAGGGCTTCGTGGACTACCGATGGGTGCGGCTCAACGAGGAAAAGTCCAGTCCGAAGATCGGATACGTCTTCCACTACGAGCCGTGGGACTGGATCATCGGCACGGGCGTGTACGTCGATGACATTGACGCCGAGGCTCAGAAGCAATTGGCTGCCGAGCAGGCGAGGCTTTCCATCACCTTCGATGAAGTGCAGTTCAACCAGGACGGCTTCTTCTTTATCCTGGATCAGCAGGGCGGCGTTGTCGTCGCACCGAATGGGCGCGACCTGTCACCGTTGGCCAGCACCCCGTCCGGGCAGCAGTACGTCACCGACATAATCGCCGCTGCACCCGCAACGGATGGTCCGATCACCAAACTTGATTCCGAGGTGGCCCTGCAAGGCGGCCAGTCCGAGGTCTGGTCAACCACTATCTCCACATTCACGCCACTTGGCTGGATCCTCGTGTCTGCCGTACCCGGTGCCGTCCTCGAGGCGCCGGGGCGCACCCTCGCCTGGCAGCAGGCTGGACTCAGCCTCATCGTCCTGATCATCGGGCTGGTGAGCGGCCTGCTGCTGAGCCGCCGCATCATTCGCCCCGTTGAGGCCGTGACTCGCGCGGCCCGGGACTTGTCCGAGGACAACTTCGATCCGGCTTCACTCGATACCGCTGCACAGCGGTCCGATGAGGTAGGCGAACTCGCCCGTACCTTCCAGCGCATGGGCACGGAGATCGTCGCCCGCGAACGTCGTCTGCGCGAGCAGGTGGCGAAACTCTCGGTTCAGATCGACCGGACCAAGGTCGAGGAGGCCGTCAGCGACATCGCCGAGAGCGAGTACTTCCTGCGCATCAAGGAACGTGCGGAGGAATTGCGATGGAACCGGCGCGAGGATCCCCCTTCCGTTTCTCCGTGACCAAGCGGCTGCGCACCCAAAGGGCAAGGGATTTAGTCGGGCCACCTCGCGAAGTACATGATCGCCATCCGGTGGCCCAGCTTCAGGTGACGATCCTGATCGTCAGGCAGGCCTTTACAGCCCGCCGATCTTGTCGAGAATATCGGCAACACCTGTCTTCGCTGCGCGCGTTTGCACCGTGCGGAAGCGCCCTGATTCTTCAGCGATAGCGCCATCGGACTTCAGTAGCGACAGTGCGGAGTCAATGTCGGACTCATCGACATCGGCGAGTAGAACTCGCAGCTCGTCAAGAGTGCTTGGTCCGGTGCGCAAGATCGCTGACACGATGCGGCGCTCGGTCGCCGTGCGGTCGAGCAAACCTGTCATACCAGCAGAGATCGCCTCGCGCGAGAGGCTGCGCACGATGCAGTTTTCGATTGCGACCGCAGTCTCGGCACGCAACTCGCCGGGGGTGAGCCGCAAGTCACCACAATGATTACCCGGACCCATGACTGCTACCCGTCGCTCCACACCGGTCGAGTCGGTTGCTCGAATTTCGATCTGGCCCGACACCGTGAAGATGATGCGATCGGCCGGCGCACCTTCGCGGTAGATGGTGTCACCTGTTCCATAGCGCTCGGTAACGAGGCGGGTGACCAATGAGCCCTGAGAGTCCTCGTCGATACCGAGCACGCTGAGGTCTACGTCCATCGAGGACAGTCGAGACAACCACAATTGCGAGTACTCGGGACTTTCAAGAAGGAGTTCTTCATGGGTGCCCATGCGCATGGAAGTTGCAGTTGCGAAAATCATCAGATCCATGCTGGCGGCAACTTCAGCTGTTCGCGCGGTGACTACCACCGCGGGGAACCGACGCTCCCGCAGTGTCTTGATTAGCGGCAGGGCAGTATCCGTGTCGGCAAGTGCGAGCAGTGGACCGACAAGGAGCATTTGAGACTGCGTTGCCATCGACATGGCCAGAGCAAGACGCTGTCGTTCATCGATCGTGAGGTGGTTACCGGCGGGGCCAAGCGGGAGCGTGAGTCCATCGGGTGCCGTAGCTAAATAGCCCAGGCCTACCTCGTTCAGGAGGTTAGTGACCGCACTGGCCTCGATGTCAGGTACGAGTGCTT
>CALQLM010000150.1 GCA_943331415.1 Bifidobacterium breve | reverse complement strand
GCGCACCGAGTCCACTGCCCCGACACCGAATGTCGGTACGGGAAGCGCGAGGCGCCCGGCCCGACGGATTGCCTGCGACATCATGATGATCCCGGAGGCCCCGATATTGAAGGTGCCTGGGACGGCAGCCATGGTGGCCCGCTCGAGTGCCCCCAGTGCGTCCTGCTCATGGAGCAACTGCAGTCGGGCGTCACGGCCCAGAACGGTGGGCACCACCGGCCCGGAGAGATACCGCGCCAGCGCGGTATCCATCGCGGGGCCGATCATGTTGGCCAGCCGAAGGATGGTCACGGTGATATCGGGCCGACGCCGACCCAGCCCGCGGGCGTACCCCTCAATATCCACACTGTCGCGGGCGAAGCCCTCGCGGGGCGGACGCCTGCTACTGCCGTCCTCGGTATGGACGACCGGGTCGTGCGAGTGTGATCCGTAGACCTCCGAGGTGGATTTCAGGACGACCCGCCGGACCGAGGGCGCCTTCTGGCAGGCCGCGAACAGTTGCATGGCACCCATGACGTTGAGTTCCTTGAGGGTGGCCCGACCGCCGGACCGCGGCACGTAGGAAGCGGCTGCGGCATGCACCACGGTATCGACGTCACTGTTGCGGATCACCTTGGCGATGAACGGGTTCCGGATGTCCGCGCGCACGAATTCGGCCCGGCCCATCCGACGCTGCAGATCCTTACTGGGAGCTATCGCGTCCACGGCGATGACCTGGTCGATCAGCGGGTTCTGCACCAACCGGGCAACGAGATAACCGCCGAGAAAGCGGCAGGCACCAGTGACCAGCACCACTTTGGGGAAATCCGGCACATCGGTGCCGGGGCCGCCGGTCTCCATGCCATCAGCCTATCGGCCGAGTCGACGGAAAGCGCGGTGGAGAGACCGGGGGCCGACCCCCGTGGCGGCTACTTACCGAGTTTTCTGCGCTGGACCCGGGTACGACGCAGCAACTTGCGATGCTTCTTCTTGGACATCCGCTTGCGCCGCTTCTTGATTACTGAACCCATGAACTCCGCTGCCTCAAGTACCCAATGCCCGCTTCACGCCGGGCCTGCCTGTGTCCCGGTCACCTTACCCAAGCGGACGCGCGGAACGAAAACCGGATGATCCGGCGGTCTGGCTAGCCGGCGTCGAAGTACGACGTCTCCAGCAGATCGTGGACGGCTTTGGCGTGGACTCGGAACGAGCGGCCCACCCTGACGGCAGGCAGTTCACCGTTGTGCACCAATCGATACACCGTCATCTTGCTGACCCGCATCAGCGAGGCCACCTCGGCGACAGTGAGAAACTGAGTTCTGGTGACCGGCTGGCCGTCAGCCGCACCGGCGTCGCGCGCCGATTTCCCGGCCGCTGCATCCCGCGCCGATGGCCCGTTCATAGACGTCATCACTACCCATTCCGTCGGGCACGGGGCGTTCCAGCGGCTTCCCCACCGCTGGCTCCACCCGCGCTTACACGAGGAGAATAGCGTGGCCAATGGGGTTCCTGCGACGGGTGTTGGCTAATCAGTTGGAAAAAACTTGAACTACTCTGATGTAATTCCTAGCTGCTCAGAGCGGGTTTTTGCGGCATCGACGGCGGCGGCAACGGCTGCACGCACCCCCCCGCGCTCCAATTCGCGCAGGCCAGCCGCGGTTGTACCGCCGGGCGAGGTGACCAGTGCCCGAAGCTCGGCCGCCATGGTGTCGGGCCTACCGGCTGCGGCGGCGCTATCGGCATCAGAGCGTTCCAACAGCATCGCCACCGAGCCCGCCATGGTCTGCACCGCCAATTCGGTGGCCACCGCGCGGCTCAGGCCGCCGGCGACCCCGGCATCAACGAGCGCCTCGACGAACAGAAAAAAGTAGGCGGGCCCGGAGCCGGAGACCGCCGTGACCGCATCGAGCTGGGCCTCCGAGACCGTCAGTACGGCCCCGACGCACTCGAACAACGCCGCTGCCTCCGAGAGCTGTTCGGGCGTGGCGAAGCGTCCTTTGGCCAGCGCGGTGATCCCGGCACCGACCAGAGCCGGAGCATTGGGCATCACCCGGATCACCGGGTAGCCGGCGGGCAGATGGGACTCGTAGTAGCCGGTGGTGACGCCGGCGATCACGCTCACCAGCACCTGTTCGACGGCGTCGCTCTCGGCTTTGCCTGCGACGTTTGCGATTTCAACGATGACGGACTCGATATCGGCCGGTTTGACCGCCAGGATCACGAACGCCGCATTCTCCACCGCGTCGGCCAGTGCCGCGAGTTGCACCGAGTAGGTCTGTGAGAGGTAGGTGGCCCGCTCAGCGGACTTCTCGGACACCACCAGGTCCTTGACCTGACGTCCGGCCCGAAGCAGTCCCGCGAGGAGAGCTTCGCCCATGTTGCCGCCACCGATGATCGCGATTCTGGCCATAGCGGAAAACCCTACCGACCGGGAACCAGTGCCAGTTGCCGGGATTGCACGATGATGCGGCCGGTGCTGTCCACCACCGTGTGGTCTTCATCGAACCAGTCCTGACCAATTTGAGTGGTCGTGCAGACCACCCGCAGCCATCCGTCGGCCGGTAACCCGCGCAGATAGGCGGTGAGTTGCACGGTGGGCGCCCAACCGCGACGGCCGATGGCGAATGGCACCGGCAGTGAGATGTCGCTGCACATCAGCGCGAACAGTTCGTCCACCCGGTCCTGTTTGGGGCGCACCCAGATCATGAACACCGGCGACTCGTCTGTGGAAGCGGACTCCGCTACCGACGGATGGATATCGCAGCCGCGGGCGAGGTTATTGATCTCGGCGCCGGGATGACCGGGACCGATAGCTGGTACCTCGGCCGGCGGCTCGAGACTCATCAGAGGCGTCACCGGATTGTCCGAGAGCAACGGATCGGCCACGTGTTCGGGATCCGACAGCGTGACCACCGCGTGCACGCAGGCCCGCTCCCCGGCGATCAGTTCGACATCGATCAGTCCGATACGCCGCCCCTTCTTGCGCATCGTCGTCACAAGACGCACCGGCCCCGGATCCGGCGCCGACAGGAAGTTCACCGACACCGCCACCGGCTGGGCGCTGACGCCCTGCTCGGCGTAGGCCTCACGGGCGGCCTTGGCGCACAACGCGACCATCACCCCACCGTGCACCTTCGGACCAATCGTCCAGTGTTCATTGAGATTGCCCTCGAACTCACCGGGCCGACCCTGCACCGGCCGCAGCATCATCGCTTCGGAGAACAGCGGTGTCGACGCGGAATTCATCAAGGACCTCTCAGCGCAGCAGATGGGTGCGGGCGAACTGTAGCGACTCGGTCAGCAAGCCATCGCGTTCGGTCTTGTTGCGTGAACCCGAGGTTGTCACCTCGAGGATGACGTGACCGGTGAAGTCGCTGCCGGCCAGCATCTGGCACACCTCGACAGTGGGCTGTGTTCCGCGCCCGGGCACCAGGTGTTCGTCAGTGGATGCGCCGTTGCCGTCGCAGAGGTGCAGATGCACCAGCCCAGGACCCATCCGGCGGGCCATGTCCAGAGCATCGGTTCCCGCCGTCGCGGTATGGGACAGGTCGAGGGTGTAGTGCGCGTGGTCACTATCGGTCGGGTCGTAGGACGGAGCGAATGCGGATACGCCCGCACCCGGCCGCCCGCCCCGGCGGCGCATCCGCTCAATCGACGGCAGACCGGAACCGAAGAAGCGATCCGCGCGGAATGGGAACATGTTCTCCACCGCGACATGGACGTCGCTACGCTCCTCCAACCAAGCCACCTGCTCAGCGAACCCATCGGCGTAGCGGCGCTGCCAGCGGAACGGCGGGTGCACCACCACGGTCTGCGCGCCGAGCCGTTCAGCGGCCTGCACGCTGCGGTTCAGCTTCGGTATGGGATCAGCACCCCAGACCCGCTGCGAGATCAACAGGCATGGCGCATGCACCGACAGCACCGGGATGTTGTACCGCCGTGACAGCTGGGATACGGCGCCGATGTCCTGGCTTGTCGCTTCGGCCCAGACCATCAGCTCCACGCCGTCGTAGCCCAACTCAGCAGCGCACTCGAAGGCAGCTTCGGTCCGAAGGGGATAGACCGAAGCCGTCGAGAGACCGACCTTGATCGCTGGGCGCACTGAGGAATCAGGTCGACTGCAGTAGGGCCAGCGGTCCGAGCGTCACCAGCGCACCCACCGCCACCGCGATCAAGGTGCTGGCGATGTCCTCGGTCTTGCGGACCACCCGTACCGCAATCACCAGACCAAGAATTACCAGCACCGAAAGCACCAGCGCCACAATGTTGTTCCACCGCCACAGTTGGTCAAAAGCGATGAACAACCCGGCACCGAAGATGACCGCAAGCACCGATTGCAGCACGGCGATTGCGGCATGCCGGAGCGCCGTCAGCCTGCCCTCGCGAGGCCAGGATACCGTCGACGCCGCCGCCTGAGCAGATCCTTCGTCAGCATCGGCGACACCACGCCGGGCAAGATCGTCAGCGACAGTCTCACCACTGAACAGCGTGCCGCCCGAGGACCGCAGATACGAGCGCAGTTCGTCGGCGTCGTCGGTCTGATTGTCAACGAGGTCGGCCAGATTCACCGATTGATCGACCGGGTCGTAGGTCATCTGTTCGGCGCCCGACGGGCGGCGCGTCGGGCGGGGATCGTGGCTGAGTTCGGGCCCCTTCTTGCGGCGGGTCCACGGCGGGCTGGACAGCGGCGGGATCTCGGGGGTTCGAAGCTCAGAAACCGGTTCGGGTTCCGGCTCGACGACCACAACCTCGGTGCCGGTGAAGTCGACGGCATCGGAGTAGTCGATAGATTCCTCGTCGGCGACTTCTTCGACGGCCTCGTCGGCGACTTCTTCGACTGCCTCATCGACCACCTCGTTGACCGCCTCGTCGACAACCTCGTCGGCCACCTCGTCGG
>CALQLM010000149.1 GCA_943331415.1 Bifidobacterium breve | reverse complement strand
TGCAGGCCCAGATTGCCCGGCTTGAGCTGCACGAGGCCGCCGAGAACGCCCGCGGCGCCGGCGCCACTCTTGGCGATCGAGGAGATGGTCTTACCCGGGGGGTTGGGGTTCCGGTTGGAGTTATCTTTTCCGGGCGCAGCCCCGGCGATGGGCGCTGCGGCAATTGCTGCGACTGCCACTGAAGCGGCTGCAAACTTCCAATTCATGGTCCTGTTCCTTCACTATCAGGTGGCGCTGAGGCGGCGCCTTTAGGTTGCAGGATATCACGACCGAATAACTACGGCAAACAAACAGTTGCGATACAAATCACCGTTTATGGAGGAGGTTATTAGGGTGACGTGCACAAGACAGCTATCTATAAGCTATCCGCCCTGGTTGTAACCGGGATGGGAAATCGACAACCGGTGCCGGACCAGGGCCCGCAGGCAGGCCATCACCTCGACATCATCCCCATCGAGTTTGCCAGCGCGGATGGCGGCAGCGAGTGCGTCCTCGTCGGCGTAACCCAGCGCGGCCAGCGCGGCCCGGGGGTGATCGGCAGCAGCGTCGAGGAGTTCGCGTTCGACGATCCGCAGCGCGTTGGCTGCCACCAGGGCGTGGAAGTTGACCGCCCCGGTGGTGGTGGAGCGCACCTCACCATCGAGGAACTCGGCCACGGCGGCGACGAGTTCAGCGGCGGTGGGCCGACCGTACATCCCGCTCATCGCACGCCCTCGAGGAGATCCAAGACATCCCACTCGTTCTCGCATACCCGCCGGCCGATGGTGGCCAGTTCCACCGAACGGGTCTGACCGGACAGATGGCGCTCGGCCTGGTACCGGCAGATGATGCCCCACTTCAGCGTCCCCAGCACTTGCCACCAGAGCAGCGCGGCTCGGTCGACGGGGGTTCCGCCGGCGCGTTCGTAGGCGGTGATGAAGTCGTCGATGCTGCCTAACCCGCCCGCAGCGAGCTCGGCCGGAGCGCCGAACCGCCAGGCCCGCACACAGAACCAGGCCAGATCCTCACAGACCTCGCCGATGTGCACCGCTTCCCAGTCCAGGACCGCGGCCAAGGTTGACCCGTCGACGATGAGATTGCCCATCCGGAAATCGCCGTGCACCAGTCGGACCGCCGACGGCGGCGGACGGTTGGCCTCCAGCCAGCGAAACGCCCATTCGAATGTTGCCGTGGTGTCGCCCAACTCGTCGAGTCGCTGGCGCCACTCGGCGACTTCGTCACGCTCGACGAGGCCGACCGCGTCAGTCCGTGCGCGGTGGATAGCGGCCAGTGCCTGCGCGCACTGTTCCAGTAGCGCCGTTCGACCGGTGTCGTCGAGGCCGCGCTGAATGCGTCGGACGATGGTTTCGCCAGCGACTTCATCGCAGATTAGGAATGGATTGCCTAGTGCAGCAACGGAATTTGAGGCTACGACGATATGCGGTACGGGAGCTCCCGCTTCGGCTGCTGCCTCCTGCACGGCCGCTTCGAGTTCCATTCCGGCGAAGCGGTTGTCCACCGGGGCGGAGCGCAGGATCAGCCGTCGGCGCTCCGCTTTGGTGACGGCGTCGAAGGAGTAGGTGGTTCTGCTGGCACCGCCGGTGAGCGTGTGCAGATTCTCGACCACAACGTCATCACCGAGAATCGGTCGCAGAACATCCGCTAGGTCGTCGATCACGCCTGTTCTCTTCTGGGCTGCCCGAACTTGAACATCCGTTGGGCCACCCGGCGCATCTGGATCTCCTCGGCACCTTCGGTGATGCGGTAGCGGCGGTGGTGGCGGTAGATGTGCTCGAAGGGTTCGTGACGGCTGTAACCGATGCCGCCGTGCACCTGCATGGCCCGATCGGCCGCCTCGCACACCAGACGATTGGCGCGGTAATTGGCCATCGACACCTTGTCGGACACCTCGAGATGATGGTTGCGGTCCAACTCCCAGGCGGCGTAGTACACCAGCAGTCGCACCATCTGGGCTTCGGTCTGCAACTCCACCAGTGGCCACTGAATGGCCTGATTGACCGACAGTGGTTTGCCGAACGTGACCCGCTCTTGGGCGTAGGTGACGGCGCGGTCGATGCAGTACTGCGCGGCGCCCAGGCTGCTGGCGGCTTGCCGGATCCGGTTCTCGTGCAGGAAGGTTTGTGCGACCTCGAGGCCCCGGCCGACCTCGCCCAGTACGGCGTCGGCGGGAATCCGCACATCGCGCAGTTCGACCTCGCCGTGGTCGCTGGGCATGTTGAACGTCCACCAGTAAAACGGCACCTCGAACCCTGCTGTGTCGCAGGGCACCAGAAATGCGGTGATGCCCAATGCCTGACCGGGGTCACCGGAGGTCCGGGCGAACACCAGGTCGTGGGTGGCCCGATGCACGCCGGTGTTCCAGCGCTTGGAGCCATTGATGACCCACTCGTCACCCACGAGTTCGGCCCGGGTCTCCAGCCAGGTGGCATCGCTGCCGTGATCGGGCTCGGTGAGCCCGAAGGCCATCGAACGCTTACCGGTGAACATCGCCTCGATCCACTCGGCCTTCTGTGCCTCGGTGCCGAACCGATCCATCATGATCACCTGAGGGAAGTTTCCGATGATTGAGGACTCGTCCTGTAGATCGTTGTGCAGCCCAAGCCCTCTGTGCGCCAGGTGTTCCCGGATCACCGCCATATCCAGGTTGGTGCCGTCACGACCGCCGAACTTCGACGGCAGCCCGTAGCGCAGCCAGCCGGCCGCGTCGGCACGCCGACGCATCTCGTCGAGCAGGTCCTCCCAGTCCCGGTTCGGTACGCCGCCGTTCTCCAGATCGGTGCGGGCGAACTCCCGGCGCCGGTCGAAATACTGCATGTGCTCGCGTTCGAGCGGCTTGATTTCGGCCTCGATGAAGGCATCCATCTCGGCCAGCAGTGCCGGAAGATGTTCGGGCACAGAAAAATCGGTCATCGTGAAACCCACCTATTCTCTCTTGGGATTGCCGTAGAGGGTCTTGTGCCAGATCGTGGACAGTGTTCTGATTGCCGCGTCATCGGGCAGCCCCTCGGAAACGCTGACGCTGGTGAACCGCTCGAAGAGCAATGCGATCGCCAACGCGGTGTGTCCGGGGTGGAGATCGGCGGCGAATCCCTGCTGCTTGGCTCGGTGCACCGATGCGGTGACGATATCGATTCCGAATTGACGGAACCTTCGCTGGAGCCGAGCGAACCGTGAATCGGCAGCGGCGAGTTGGTCGACTGCGACCATGATGCCGATGTTGGGTTTGAACATGTCCCAGTAGATGGTGACCGCGGAGATGAAGAAGTCGTTGTCATCGGTGATCTTCGGCAGATCGACGACCTCGCGCAGAAACGACTCGGCCAACACCGCCAGGAGGTCCTCCTTATCGGTGAAGTACCGGTAGAAGGCCGCGGGGGACTTGCCGGCCGCCGAGGTGATATCGGCGAGCGTGGTGCCGTGGAAGCCGCGTTCGGCGAACAGCGTTCGCGCTGCATGCTCGAGGGCTTGCCGGGTCTGGCGGCCTTTACTGCTCAGCGGCCGTGGGGCTGTGCCGACCGCGGGCACCTCAGGCCCGCATCCGGTCGCCGGCGCGCAGCAACGCGCTGGGCAGATCGTGTCCGACCACCGAGCGGGCTACCCGCGCGGCGTCGATGGCGGCAGTCAGGTCGACGTCCACGCCCACGCCGCTGTCGGTGAGCAGATACACCAGGTCCTCGGTGGCGATATTGCCGCTGGCGCCGGGCGCGAACGGGCAGCCGCCCAGGCCGCCGACCGACGCATCCAGTCGGGTGACGCCGGCGCTCACCGCGGCCCACGCGCTGGCCAGCCCGGATCCGCGGGTGTTGTGGAAGTGCGCTCCCAGCGGCCGGGCCCCGACGCGGGGGTAGACCAACTCCACCAATTGGGTGACCCGGCCCGGCGTCGCGGTGCCGATGGTGTCGGCGATCGCGAGTCGGTCGGCACCGAAATCGCATGCGGTATCGACGATATCGAGCACTCGCTGCGGCGGCGTCGGCCCGTCGAACGGGCAGTCCCAGGAGGTGGAGATGATGACTTCCACGCTGGCACCGGCGTCATGGGCGATCGCGACGATATCGGCGATCTGTGCGGCGGCCTCGGCACTGCTTCGACCGACGTTGGCCCGGCTGTGCCCGTCGGCGGCGGAAACCACGTACTCCACTGACCGGAATCCGGCGGCGATGGCTCGGTGTGCGCCGCCTGCGCTGGCGACCAGTGCGGAGAACTCGATATCGGGATAGTCGGCCAGCGCTGCGGCGAGTTCGGGCGCATCAGCGAGTGCGGGCACCTTCGAGGGGGAGACGAAGGCGGTGGCTTCGACCTCGCGCACTCCGGTTGCCGCGATCGCCGCGAGCAGTTCCAGCTTGGCTGCCAACGGGATCGGGTTCTCGATCTGCAGGCCGTCGCGGAGCGCGACCTCGCGGATGGTCACATGGTCGACGGTCACAGCACTCCCTGTTCGGTCAGTAAGTCGATCTCGCCGGTGCTCAGGCCCAGCAGGTCGCCGTATACCTCGGCGTTGTGCTGTCCGGGCCGCGCCGACCCGGCGAAGCGCACCCCGCCCGGGGTGGCCGACAGCACGGGAACGATGCCGGGCCCCAGGACATTGCGTTCGATGCGCTCGTCGTAGTGCTCCACCAGCATGCCGCGGGCGAGCAACTGCGGGTCACGCACCACCTCGGCGACGGTGTTGATCGGCCCGGCGATCACCCCGGCGGCGCTGAGGGTGTCGATGATGTCATCGGGCTGCCGTTGTTCGGCCCACTGGCCGATGATGGCGTCGATGTCGTCCTGGTTGCGGCCGCGCGCGACGTGGTCGATGAAACGCTCGTCGGTTGCCAGTTCGGGTTGGCCCATCGCCTCGCATAACCGACGGAACACGGTGTCCTGGTTGGCGG
>CALQLM010000148.1 GCA_943331415.1 Bifidobacterium breve | reverse complement strand
TGCGCCGTTCAAGTTCAGCATCCGGGAAGTCGATGTGCAGGAACAGGCAACGCCGCTTGAGTGCTTCGGAGAGTTCCCGGGTGGCATTCGAGGTGAGCACCACAAACGGAATACGGGTGGCAGCGATGGTGCCCAACTCCGGAATCGTGACCGCGAAATCGCTCAATACCTCCAACAGCAGGCCCTCGATTTCAATATCGGCCTTATCGGTTTCGTCGATCAGCAACACGGTGGGCTCGGTCCGCCGGATGGCAGTCAGCAACGGACGCGACAGGAGGAACTCCTCGCTGAAGACATCGGACTTGGTTGACTCCCAGTCGCCGGCTCCGGACTGAATCCGCAGGATCTGCTTGGCGTGGTTCCACTCGTACAGCGCGCGAGCCTCGTCCACACCCTCATAACACTGCAGCCGCACCAGCTCCGAGCCCGTGCACTGCGCCACGGCGCGGGCCAACTCGGTTTTACCAACACCGGCCGGACCCTCCACCAGCAGCGGCTTACCCAGCCGATCCGCCAGGAAAACCGCTGTGGCCGTGGCGGTGTCGGGTAGGTACCCGGTCTCGGCCAGCCTGCGGGAGACATCATCGATATCGGCGAACAGCGGCGCCGTACGTGCCTGTGAATCAGTCAAGTCAAGGTCTCCAGTCTTCTGAACCGGGTCAGGCCGGTCGGGTGTGTCCGTCGCCGATGACGATCCACTTGGTCGAGGTCAATTCGGGCAGGCCCATCGGTCCGCGGGCGTGCAATTTCTGGGTGGAGATTCCAATTTCGGCCCCGAAGCCGAACTGCTCGCCATCGGTGAATGCCGTAGAGGCATTCACCATCACCGCGGCGGCATCGACCTGTTCGGTGAACCGCTGCGCGGCCGCCAGATCGGTGGTCACAATCGCCTCGGTGTGGCCGGTGCCGTAGGTCGTGATGTGCTCGATGGCACTGTCCAGTCCGTCGACGTACGCCAATGCGATGTCCATTGACAGGAACTCCGCACCAAGTTGCTCCTCGGTCGGGTTGTCGTGCACGGTGACCCCGGCCCGCTGCAGCGCGGCCACCAGCCGCGGGCCGGCCGTAGCAGCGATCGCCGAATCGATCAGCAGGGTCTCGGCGGCGTTGCACACGCTGGTCCGACGGGTCTTCGCGTTCAACACGATTCGCTCGGCAACATCAAGATCAGCGCTGGCGTGGACATAGACGTGACAGTTGCCGACCCCGGTCTCGATGGTCGGCACGGTCGCATCGCGCACGACGGCGTCAATCAGTCCGGCTCCCCCGCGCGGGATCACCACATCGACAAGACCCCGGGCCTGAATGAGGTGAGTAACGCTGGACCGGTCGGCGCTGGGCAGCAACTGCACCGCGTCGGGGGGAAGTCCCTCGTCGCGAAGCGCATCACGCAATACCGTCACCAATGCCGCGTTGGACTCAGCCGCCGATGAGCTGCCGCGCAATAGGACCGCGTTACCGGATTTCAATGTCAGACCGAACGCATCGACGGTGACGTTGGGCCGACCCTCGTAGACGATCCCCACCACCCCGAGCGGCACCCGTTGCTGACGGACCTGCAGCCCGTTGGGCAGGGTGCTCCCACGCAACACCTCTCCGACCGGATCGGGCAGACCGGCGACCTGACGCAATCCCGCGGCGATCCCGTCGACCCGTTGCACCGTGAGCGCGAGACGATCGAGCATTGACTCCGGCGTACCCGCGGACCGGGCGGCCTGCAGGTCCATGGCATTGGCCGCCAGGATCGCCTCGGTGTGAGCCAGCACGGCGTCGGCGGCGGCGTGCAGGGCGCGGTCTTTGACCATCGTGGTCATCGAGCCGAGGATGCGCGCAGCGACCCGGGCCCGCCGGGCGGCGTCGTGCACCGTCGACTTCACCGCGACATCCGGGCCGGCCACGTCCTGACCGGCTTGCACACTCATCGCCCCAGCGTATCGGTTCTCTACCAACCGGAGGGTGGGGGCTAACGTCAGACCGTGACCCCGACCAGGATCGCCTGCTGCCAGATCGCCCCGATACTCGGTGAGCTGGCCGGCAATACGGACCTCATCGCCACGCAGATCTCCGCGGCGGCCACCGCCGGCGCGCAGGTGATCGTGCTGCCCGAACTGGCCACATCCGGCTATATGTTCGCCGACGCCGACGAGGCCCGCTCGATGGCGATCGGCGTGGGCGCCCCGCAATTCGCGGCCTGGTCGGCGGCCGCCGGAACGGCGGTGGTGATCGGGGGGTTCTGCGAGCTGGCTGAGGACGGACGGCTCTACAACAGTGCCGCCGTGGTCGACGCGGACGGGGTCATCGCCCGTTATCGCAAAACGCACCTGTGGGACCGGGAGAAGTTGATCTTCACGCCGGGCCAGGTTCGCCCGCCGGTACTGGCGACGCCGTACGGTGCCATTGCGGTGATGATCTGCTACGACCTGGAGTTCGGCGAGCTCACCCGTCGGGCGACACTCGACGGCGCTGAACTAATCGCCGTTCCGGTCAACTGGCCGCTGTTCGACCGGCCCGACGGTGAACGCCCCGGGGAGGTGATCACGGCGATGTCCACCGCACGCACCAATAAGGTGGCGGTGGCCGCCTGCGACCGCGCCGGGACCGAGCGCGGACAGCGATGGACCGAAGCGACATCAATCATCGGCCCGCAAGGCTGGGTACTGGCCGAAGTCGGCCCCGGCGAGGGCATCGCGATCGCCGATATCGACCTGAGCCTTACCGCAGACAAGTCGGTGACTGAACATGTCGATCTGCTCGCGGATCGGCGCCTCGATCTGTACTGAAGTTCCTCGGCGATGACTACCATCGCCTGATGGATACCGGGCAGACGGCCGCGACGATATTCACCGGTGGCGTGATCTGGACCGGTACCGAAGACGCCGAGGCGCTACTGGTGATCGACGGCACGGTGCACGCGGTAGGCGATCACGCGCATGCGCTGGCATCGACGATGCAAGCGGTGGAGTCCGTGGACCTCGGCGGCGGCTTCTTGATGTCGTCCTTCGGTGATGGCCACGCTCACCCGCTCTACGGCGGTTTGGAGGCGGCCGGCCCACCGGTACGTGGCTGCGGCTCAGTCGACGAGATCGTGCTCGCGGTAAAACAGTTCGCGGCCGAGAACCCCGACCGGGACTGGATCATCGGGGCGTCCTATGACGGCAGCCTCGCCCCGGATGGCCTGTTCGACTCGCGCTGGCTCGATGCCGCCGTGCCGGACCGTCCGGTGGTGCTGCGGGCATGGGACTACCACACCATGTGGTGCAACTCGGCGGCGATCGAACGGGCCGGCATCACCGCCGACACCCCGGACCCGGTGCTCGGGGAAATCCCGCATCGCGCAGACGGATCAGTACTCGGGACGCTGCGCGAATGGGGCGCGACGGATTTGGTGTCAGCTGTCATGCCGACCCATGACCAAAGGACCCGGGTTACGGCACTAGGTACCGCAGCCGACTACTTTCTGGCGCGTGGTGTCACCTGGGTTCAAGACGCGTGGGTCGAACCGGCCGATGTCGCGACCTACGTCGAAGCGGCCCGCGCCGGTGCGTTAAGGATGCGGTTCAACCTCGCCCTATACGCCGATCCCCGCCACTTCGATTCCCAGATCGAGCAATTCGGCGAATCAAGGCGACTCGTCGAGCAAACCGGCTCTGCGCTGCTGACTGCGAACACTGTGAAGTTCTTCGCCGACGGTGTCATTGAGAACGAGACCGGTGCGCTGCTCGCGCCCTATTGCTCAGGCCTGCACAGTCACGGTATGCGGACCTGGGAAGGTGACTCGCTTGCCAAGGCAGCCCGCCGCGTCGATGAACTGGGACTGCAGATTCACATCCACGCCATCGGTGATGCCGCGATCCGCCAGGCGCTCGACGCGATCGAATACACGGTGAAGCACAATCCCGATCGTGACCGTCGGCCTGTCATCGCCCACGTCCAGCTCGCCGACGATGCCGATCTTGGCAGGTTCGCCGAACTCGGCGTGATCCCGAATATGCAGCCCCTGTGGGCGCAGATGGATTCGTTGATGACGGTGCTCACCGTGCCCCGACTCGGTGTCGAGCGTTCCGACAAGCAGTATCGGATGCGGAGTTTGACAACCTCCGGCGCACCTCTTGCGTTGGGGTCGGACTGGCCGGTGTCCTCCGGGGCGCCACTCGAGGGAATAGCGGTTGCGGTGTCACGGCGCACAGCGTCCGGCGATCCCGAGGGCGGATGGACCCCACATGAAATCCTGCCGGTCGAAGACACGCTCGCGGCTTACACTGCCGGGGTTGCGTATCAGGCTTTCGCCGAGGGAAGTTGGGGCCGGATCATCTCAGGCGCCAGCGCTGACCTGGTCTGGCTGGACCGCGATCCACGGACCACTCCGGTCCTCGATATCCCTGCCGTTACTGTGCGCGCCACCTATCTGCGCGGCCGGCCGGTGTACACCGGTACCAACTGAGAAGAGGAACCACCGTGACATTTCCCGCGAATTCACCTGTCGGCGATTCGGTATCCGAACTTACCGGCGGCCATCTGCGCCGCGCGCTGGGTCTGTGGTCCCTGGTGCTGTTCGGATTGGTCTACATGGTGCCGCTTACGGTGTTCACCACCTACGGCATCGTCACCCAGACCACTGGCGGCCGGCTGCCGGTGGCCTATGTCGTGACCCTGATCGCGATGGTGTTCACCGCGTATTCCTACGCGCGGATGTCGGCCGCCTACCCGGTTGCGGGATCGGCGTACGCGTACGCGCAGAAGAGTTTCGGCGCTCCCGTCGGCTTTCTGTCCGGGTGGTCGCTGCTGCTGGATTATCTGTTCCTGCCGATGCTCAATTATCTCGTCATCGGCATTTATCTGGAGGCGGCGTTCCCCGCTGTTCCGGCCTGGGTCTTCGTGCT
>CALQLM010000147.1 GCA_943331415.1 Bifidobacterium breve | reverse complement strand
GTCAGTCCGCCGGCGACCTGATCGGGCGAACCGAGTAGCGACAGCAGGCGCAGCACGCCATCCGGGTGCAGGGTCACGTCTGCGTCGATATTGAGAAGCACCTCGCCGCCGGCCAGTGCGCTGAGCCGGTGCAATGCGTGCGGTTTGCCGACCCAGCCGGCGGGCAGGCTGTCGCCACACACACTGCGCAGGCGGGGAATCTCGGTCTGGAGGCGGGCCAGCACCTCGCCGGTGCCGTCGGTGGAACCGTCGTCGTAAACGATGATTTCGGTGATCGGACCGCGGGCGCCGTCTGCGGCCCGCACGCAGCGTTCGATATTCGCCACTTCGTCACGGGCCGGTATGAGCACACTGACGCCACCGGTCGCGGCCAGAACCGCGGCGCTGTCGGCACGGCCACGGGTCCAGAACAGTGCGTTAAACGCCACCAGTCCCAGCGACAGCAGGGCGGGCAGGGCCAGCAACGCGTTCATACACGCGCTCCCCCTCGCTGGCCGATCAGTCTGCGCACACGGCCCTCGACGTCGCCGGAGAACAACGGCAACCACATCGAGTTCGGTCCGGCGGTCCGATGGACCCGCATCCGCACCAGGGGGCGCAGAAGATCAGTATCGACCCGGTCCGGGACGAGGTTCTCGCCGATGCCATACCCCTCGTCGGAACCGCAGCGGCCCCGCAGCAGGTAGCGCTGGTAGAACGGGCCGTTATCGAGTACGGCGCTGACCTCGACCCGCACCGGATGACCATCCGGGTCGGAAAAGGTGGCGCCGTCGGGCCAGCGCAGTCCCCAGATGTTGCGGCGCTCCCGCCCCATCTGCAGTACGGCGCCCTCTTGAGCACGGCAGGTTCCGTCTTCGGCGATCTCGACGACGAGGTCGCGGGGCGCGGCCCCGGGTGCCGAGGGTGTGAGGCGGTAGAAGATCAGGTCGCGGCCCGGCAGTGCGACGCGACCCCACCACCAACTCTGGATGCCCAGGGTCTGTAACGGCCGGGTCGCACTGTTGCGGTCGTGATAGCCCCGGCCCTCGATCCGCCGGGTGCCGGCGGGGGTGTTCAGTTCCAGGCTGGCCGGGCCGGCGGCGATCATCGGCGACCACAGGTGTGCGCGAGCCGGGTCTCCGGGCCCGCCGGCACCCTCGGCGGCGTCGTCGACATGGGGTGAGTCACGGCGCAGGGCTCCGGAGAGCCACAGCTTTCCGGTGGCCCGGCCACCGGTGGGCAGCGCCAGATCGAGGTTGGCGGTGAGCGTGCGAATCGGGGCGGACCCGGCGGCACCCGCGGTGTCGGTCCAGGAGAACGAGCAGTCGCCGAGACGCCAGGACCGGCCGTCCTCACCCCAGGCGCACTGCTGGGGCGACAGCTCGGAGAGTAGATAGAAACTTTCGCGACCATCCTCGTAGACGACGAGGTTGACGCTGGGCCGCTCGATCGGAAGTTGCGGGTGCCCACTGCGAGCCGACTTGGCGTAACCGGGCAGGAACGGCAGGCCCCAGGACCAGATGAGGGTGGCGCCTCGGCCCTGATCGTCGACCAGATCGACGTAGAACCAGGTGAATCCGCCGGAGTCGCGCAGGACAGCGGGGTCCGGAGCGCGGTCGGCGGAGCATAGCGAGATCAGGAGGCCTCCGAGATCCGGCCCGGGCCAGTCCCGAACCTGTTGAATCCTACCCAACCGATGGCGTCGAAAACGCACACCGGGACCCCGTGAAACTAATCGGTATCCGCGCGGGCGATCAAGCGCTGATGTTCTTCTGCTGCGATATCGGTGGCCTCATCGACCAGCAGTACCGGAATCCCGTCCTCGATGCGGTAGGCCTTGTGCAGCCGGGGGTTGTAGAGCATGCCCTCGACATAGAGCAGCGGCCCCCGGTCGGCGGGGCAGACCAGGATGCTCAGCAGTGTCGGGTCGAGCGGGGTCACGCTACTGAGCCGGTGTGGCCGGAACCACGGCACCGGCCTGGGTTCCGCCGGCGGTCATACCGCCGGCAGTGCCGTCACTGGGCATCTGCCCGGCGCCCATCGCGGCGCCGCTGGCGTTCTGCTGGGACTGCGCCGCCTGCATAACCTCCATCTGGGCTTTGATCTTGGCCTGGTAGGCGATGGTGTTCTTGAGCGCCTCGATGAGCGGGTTCTGGTTCGGGCGGTATTCCATGGCTTCGGTGAGCTGGTCAAGGTACTTCTGCGACGGCTTGTACCCCATGGCGCGCAGCTTCAGCGAGACCTTGAGCAGTTTGGACAGCTGCCCGCCACTGGCACCGATCGCGTACTGCTCGGCCAGGTCATCGAGGACGTCGGCCTGGGCGACCCCGGTCGAGCCGAAGACCATCCCCACGGCCACGGTCACGCTGGCAATGCCGGTGAGCACGCCCCGCCGCCAAGCTCCCCTGCCGCGCGTTCTGGTCATCTGTCCCCTCCAACTGGGCACCTGCTGAGCACGAGCCTAACAGCGTTCGCCGCTGCGAGCGGCGCTCAGCTACCGGGCCAGCGCGGCCCGGGCAGCGGCCGTCAATCTCTTGTACCTGCCCGTATCGGCATCGAGATACCAGCTGTTACGGCCGGCCTTGGGCAGACCGGCCGCCCGGAGCGCCGAGGACACCGGCCGGTAGGACGCGCTCACGGCCAGTTCGGGCACCACATGCACCAGATCGGGCGCCAGGCCGACGGGCATCGTCGCCACCGCTTCGCTGAGATCGGCGACGGTGACGCTCATCCCCGGCCGCAGCGTGATGGCCGTGACGGCCAGGGTTCCGGCCGGTGTCTGGACCCCGTAGGTGACCGCCAGGTCCACCCCGGAGATACCCCCGATCGCGTCGGTGATCGGGGCCGGGAACACCACACCGCGGGGTGTGTGCAGGAACCCGGACCGGTTGCCGAGTAGCCAGAAGTCACCGTCGGCGTCACGGTAGAACACGTACTCGGTGGAGATCCAGATGTCACCGGCGGCGAACACGCCCCGCTTGATGGACGCGCTGGGGTCGATGGGCCCCCACGGACGGGCCAGCAGGACGCCGATCTCCTCGCGGCCCGCGACGGTGACGAACCCCCGGTTGTCTTCGAGGATGAGGTCCGCGTCGACGTCATAGGCGCCGAGTTCCACCTCGCCACCACCCGGCAGCGGACGGCCCTCACTGCCCACCTTGACGCCGGCGACATTGGCCAGCACGGCCTGGCCGTCGGAGGTGGCGAAGAACTCCACGACCTTGGCCGGCGCGAAGACATCGAGGATCCGCTGCCACAACCCGGTGGGCATACCCGAGCCCATGAACAGCCGGATCGGGTTGTTGCCCGCCAACGGGTTCTTGCCCGACAGCGAGAACTCCGGGTCGTCGACGATCTCGCGCAGCATCGACCAGGTGTAGGTCACCACCGTGACGCCGTACTGGCGGATTTCTTCGAAGAAGCGGTCCGGACGTAACCCGCGGGACAGCGCGATCCGCGCACCGGCCACCACCGCACCACCGAGACTGACCAGCAGTCCGGACTGATGGTGCAGGGGGGTCAGGCAATACACGGTGTCGTTTCGGGTCAGGGCGGCTGCCGAGGCGGTGCCGAAGGCCGACAGCGCCCACCGGTAGTTGGTGATCTGCTTGGGCTCCAGCACCCCGCCGCCGACCGAGTTGAACACCACGAACGCCACATCGCGGGCGTAGCCGGGGTTGGGCCGGTACCAGCCGGGCAGTTCCACCGCTTCGGGATCGATCTGTTCCATATCGATCACGCCGCTGTGGTCGGGCAGGTCCAGTGCGCGGGTGTCGCCACCGCCGAGCACCAGGGTCTGCACCGGCAACCTGCTCGCCGCCGCCAGGTTGGCCGGATCGGTGATGATCTCGGTGATCCCGCCGAGTCTGGTGGCTTGGGCGAGGTCCCCGTCCGGCGGCATCAGCACCGCCACACCGCCCAATCGGGACAGCGCCGCAATGGCCACCATCGCGCTGGGGCGGGTGTCCATCAGGATCCCGACCCGGGTGCCCTGCCGCACACCGACCTGAATGAGCCCGCGCACCACATTGTCGATACGGCGATTGACGGCCTCATAGGTGTGGACACGTCCGTCGAACAACAGGAATTCGCCGTTGGGTACCGTCTCTGCCTGCTCAGAGATAATGCGCCCCAACGAGATTCGGGTGTGGTCGTTGATCTGACCGAGCCGGACCAGACGTGGCAGGGTACGCGCGGTCTCGATGGCGAGGGTGCGGATGGATTTGTTGGCGCCGACCACGGCATCGGCCGCTCCGCGGGCGATCGACACGGCCAACTCGGATGCCTCGGCGACACCGTGCATCATCCGCGAGCTCAACGCCACCCCGGTCTCACTGGAATCCGCCGTGGTGTCCGGCATGGGTGAGATGTTGTCGGGCCGATCCTGGCCACCGGAGAGCCACTGCACCCAGTTCGCGACGGTGGGCCAGGTGATGGTGGATGCCTTCGATCCCACCACCAGTCCGAAGTGGCCGGCCCGGATCATTACCTCGTAGACGTCGGCCTTGGGCGCCGCGCGTTTGATTCCGCGCACCGAGGCCGGCTGGCCGATGTCGTCGACCTCGCCCACGAACGCCAGCATCGGGCAGGTGATATCGGTGAGCGTGACCAACTGGCCATTGATGGCGAAGCCGCCGGTCATCATCCGGTTGTGCGTCACGAACTGTTTGAGCAGTTCCGAGACCGCCGGCCCGGACCAGGCGATCCAGCCTTCGCTGTCCAGGAAGCGGCGCTGTTGTTCGCGCGGTAGCAGTGCCTCACGGTCATGCAGTTGCAGCAGGAACTCGACCCGGGACTTCGCCGTCTTGAGGGGGTCGAGGAGCTGGAATCCGGTGCGAGCCAGCCAACTGGGAATGTCGATGCGGTTGAACACATGGTCGGCCAGGAAGTCGGCGACGACGACGCCC
>CALQLM010000146.1 GCA_943331415.1 Bifidobacterium breve | reverse complement strand
TGTTCCACGACCGGATCATGCGGTTGGACACCGTCGTTCTGGAGAACGGTGCGACGCTGGGTACACACTGCGTTGCGCTACCTGCCTCACGTATCGGTGCGGGTGGGACAATCGGTCCGGCCTCCCTGGTGATGCGGGGCGACGAGGTTCCGTCGTCGACGCGCTGGCAGGGCAATCCCATTGCCCCGTGGCAGGTTTCACGCAAGAAGCCCCGAAACACGGACCGCATGCCCGAAGCAGCGGACACGTGAAACATCAGGCGAAGAAAGTTCGCAAGGTTCCGGTCATCGACCCCTACCTCCCGAACAATGGCAACTTCGGCTACCGGGTATCGCGCTACGAACTCGAAGTCGAATACAAGGTTGCCAGTAATCGGCTCAGCGGTACAGCGGTAATTACCGCTGCGACGCTGGCGTCACTGCAGACGTTCACACTGGATTTATCCGACTCCATGAGTGCGACGAAAATCACGGTCAACGGGCGCCGGCCGGCCCATTTCGGTGCCTCGGGAGGCAAGCTGCGCGTACGCCTAGCCGACCCGCTTCCAGCAGGCTCGGCAATGTCGATCGTGGTCCGCTACGGCGGTGCGCCCCGCCTCATCCGAACACATTGGGGCGAAGTCGGTTTCGAGGAACTGTCCAACGGCGTATTGGTCGCCGGCCAGCCCAACGGATCGCCAACCTGGTTCCCCTGCGACGATCACCCCAGCTCCAAAGCCAGTTACCGGATAGCGATCAGCACCGACAGCCCCTACTACGCCGTGGCTGCGGGCGAGTTGGTGTCGCGACGTGTCCGGGCCGGTCAGACCGTATGGACCTACGAGCAACCCGAGCCAACGTCGACCTATTTGGCCACGTTGCAGATCGGCATGTATGCCGCTCACCGGCTGTCCAAGACCCCGGTGCCGATGCAGGCCATCCTGCCGGATCGCTTGCGGAAGAACTTCGACCATGATTTCGCTCGCCAGCCCGACATGATGAAGCTCTTCATCAAATTGTTCGGGCCGTACCCGTTGGCCAACGGTTACACCGTGGTGGTGACAGATGACGAGTTGGAGATCCCCCTGGAAGCGCAGGGTGTGTCGATCTTCGGCTCCAACCACTGTGACGGTACCCGTAGCGCTGAGCGCCTGATTGCCCACGAACTCGCCCACCAGTGGTTCGGCAACAGCGTCACCGTGCGCCGCTGGCGTGATATCTGGCTGCACGAAGGGTTCGCGTGCTACGCGGAGTGGCTGTGGTCGGAGAACTCCGGCGGGCGCAGCGCCGAGGAACTCGCCCAGCAGCATCACCGACGATTAGTTGCCGAACCTCAGGATCTGCTGCTGTCCGACCCCGGCCCTGCAGATATGTTCGATGACCGCGTCTACAAACGTGGCGCGTGCGCCCTGCACGCGCTACGCGGAATCATCGGTGATGACAATTTCTTCGCCCTGCTGCGCGACTGGACCACCCGTCACCGGCACGGAACCGTCGTGACCGATGACTTCACCGGCCTGGCCGCGAACTACGCGGAGGTATCGCTGCGGCCGCTGTGGGAAGCCTGGCTGTATTCCACCGAGGTCCCGCCGCTGTGACCGATGGTGGGGCCGGATTCGACGCGCTCAGCACGGGTGCCGGACCGGTCGCACGCGGCAGCGTCACCCGGGTCGGGGTGGCCACGGCCATCACCGCCGCGTGTGGTTACGCCGTGCTGTATCTGGCCGCGCGTAATCTCGACCCAGCGGGATTCTCGGTCTTTGGCGTGTTCTGGGGAGCATTCGGTCTGGTCACCGGCGCGGCAAACGGACTACTGCAGGAATCGACCCGGGAGGTCCGGGCGGCACTCGGGCGCCGCGGCACATCCGATGGCCCGCATACCCACCCGATGCGGGTCGCCGCAGCGGTCGGCCTCGCCTCAGCCGCCGTGGTGGCAGGTACCTCTCCGGCGTGGGCACCGCACGTATTCGCCGAGGCGCGGCCGCTATCGGTGGCGCTGCTGTCAGTCGGTCTCGGCGGGTTCTGTCTGCACGCGACCCTGCTGGGAATGCTTGCCGGTACCGGCCGGTGGACGCAATACGGATCGCTGATGGTCACCGATGCCGTCATCCGAGTTGTGATCGCCACTGCGACGTTCCTGCTCGGCTGGGGTCTGGTCGGGTTCCTCTGGGCGACAGTCGGTGGGGCGGTGGCGTGGATCCTCATGCTGTCGATGTCCTCCGGCGCGCGCTCCGCGGCCCGAGTACGCACGCCCGGCGGAGTGTCGGTGTTTCTGCGCGGTGCGTCACACTCGATCGCCGCATCGGGTGCGAGCGCAATCCTGGTGATGGGCTTCCCGGTGCTGCTGAAAGCCACCTCCGGGCAGTTGGGCGCGGCCGGCGGCGTGGTGATCCTCGCGGTGACGCTGACCCGCGCCCCGTTGCTGGTGCCGATGACGGCCATGCAGGGAAATCTGATTGCCTACTTTGTCGATCACCAAGCCGGCGGCCGCGGTACCCGGCTGCAGGCGCTGGCGAAGCCGGCTGCGGTAGTGGTCGCAGTCGGAACGCTCGGAGTCATTGCCGCCGGATCAGTGGGGCCGTGGCTGCTGCACATCGCCTTCGGCCCGGAGTATCAGACCTCCGGCACGCTATTGGCCTGGCTGACGGCGGGCGCGGTATCGATCGCCATCCTGACCCTCAGCGGAGCGGCAACGGTGGCCGCGGCGTTGCACCGGGCCTACTCGCTGGGTTGGGTGGCGGCAACGGTCGCCGCCGCCCTGCTGTTGACCCTGCCGCTGAACCTGGAGACCAGGACCGTAGTGGCACTGCTGTGTGGGCCGCTGGTCGGGATCGTCGTTCACCTGGCCGCGCTGGCCCGCGTCGACCGCTGAAACGTTGGGCGAACAGCGTGTACGTTGTGGGCATCGACACGTCCAGCGTCTGGATCATCGTTCCAGCATTCAACGAGGCGCAGGTCATCGGCGATGTCGTCGCAGACCTGCGGGCGGTGTTCGCCCATGTGGTGTGTGTGGATGACGGAAGCCGCGACGACACCGCTGAGATTGCGCTGCGCGCGGGTGCCCACGTGGTGTCGCATCCGGTGAACCTGGGCCAGGGAGCGGCGATCCAGACAGGTGTGGAGTACGCCCGCCGCCAACCCGGTGCCGCGGTGTTCGCGACGTTCGATGCCGACGGTCAGCATCGTGTCAAAGATGTGGTGTCGATGATGGAGCGGCTCTCGCGCGGTGACGTCGACATCGTGATCGGCACGCGGTTCGCGGGTTCGGCGATCAGTCACACCCCGCCGCTGAAACGACTCATCCTCCGAGCCGCCGCCTGGCTGAGCCCAAGCAGTCGACGGCTCGGACTCACCGACGCGCACAACGGCCTCCGAGTGTTCGACAAGACTATCGCCGATCACCTCAACCTGACGATGAGCGGGATGAGTCACGCCAGCGAGTTCGTCACGCTGATCGATGAGAACCGTTGGCGGGTGGCTGAGGAGCCGGTCGAAATCCTCTATACGGAGTATTCGCTGTCCAAGGGGCAGCCGCTGCTCAACGGTGTCAATATCGTCTTCGACGGATTCCTGCGAGGGAGGATGCGGAGATGAACTGGATCCAGGTGCTGCTGATCGTCGCGGTGGTCACTCTGCTGGTGTATCTGCTGCGGTCACGCACCAACGCAAAGGCAAAGGCCTGGGTCAAGGTCGGGTACGTACTTTTCGTCATCGCGGCGGTGTATGCGATCCTGCGCCCCGACGACACCACGGTCGTGGCCAACTGGCTCGGTGTGGACCGCGGCACTGATCTGTTGTTCTACGCGTTGGTCATCGCGTTCGTATTCACCACGTTGAGTACCTATCTGCGGTTCAAGGAACTCGAACTGCGCTATGCACGATTGGCGCGCGCGATCGCGCTCGAGAGTGCGCGGACACCCGAAAGCTAGCGGCCTCGGAAGTTAGCGGCCTCGGAAGTAATTCACGGTTGCGCGCACTCCTTCGTCAAGCCGAACCCGGGCGCACCAGCTGAGCACCATCTCTGCTTTGCGGGCATCCAGGCAGGACCGCTTCAAATCGCCCAATCTGGCCGGAGCGGATCGCGGTTGGTCAGGTGCGCCGACCTCGGTGGCCACCACCGTATGTAGTGTCCGGTCGCTGGTCTCCACGCCGGTGCCGACATTGAATCGCTGGCCCGAGCCGGCATCGCCGGACGCCCGGACAAAGGCGTCGACCACATCGTCGACGAAGACGTAATCACGAGTGTTGGAACCGTCACCGAACACTGTCGTCGGCTCGCCGGCGAGCAAGGCCCGCGCGAAAACGGCGACCACACCGGCCTCACCATGTGGTTCCTGTCGTGGCCCGTACACGTTGGCGGGCGCGATATGCGTGCAGTCCAGTCCGTAGAGATGCCGGAAACTGTTGAGATAGGCCTCGGCGGCCAGTTTGGCCGCGCCGTACGGCGATGCCGGATCAGCCGGTGCCGCCTCATTGGTCGGGTAGTTCTTCGGCACGCCATAGATGGCGCCGCCCGATGAGGCGTTGACGATCTTGCGAACCCCACTGCGCCGCGCCGCCTCAGCCAGTCGCACCGCGCCAATGACGTTGACCATCGCATCGAATTGCGGATCGGCCACTGAGCGCCGCACATCGATCTGTGCCGCCAGGTGGTAGACCACCTCGGGTTTGGCCTCGGCCAACAACCCGATGAGATCAGCGCCGACGACATCGGCCTCGACGAAGGCGAAGCCGGCCTGACCGCGAGCAACGCCCAGATTGGCCACCCGACCGGAACTGAGGTCGTCGATACCGACGACACTGTGCCCATCGGCAAGCAACCGGTCGACCAGGTTCGAGCCGATGAAACCGGCAGCCCCGGTGACCAGTGCCCGCATTGGGCCACCATACCGGCGCTGCTGGTGCACCCACCCGTACAGTC
>CALQLM010000145.1 GCA_943331415.1 Bifidobacterium breve | reverse complement strand
GGCGTCGGCGGTGGCGGTGGTGCCGGCGGTAAGGGCGGTAACTCAGGGGCCGGCACCAATGGCGACGGAGGTGATGCCGGCAATGGCGGAGCGGCCGGGTCCGGAGGCGCCGGTGGTGATGGTTTCGCGGGCACCGCGGCCAACCCCAATGGCACTGCCGGTGGTAACGGCGGTAATGCCGCAGTGGGCGGCCCGCCAGGGGCTCGTGGTACTCAGGGCACCGGCGGCAACGGCGGCACCGATGGTGCGACCGGGAGCAGCGGAACCGATACGGCCAGCGGTGGTGCGGGCGGTAACGGCGGTGCCGGTTTCGCTTCGACAACTGCGGGCGTAGCCGGCGGTAACGGCGGGGCGGGCGGCAACGGCGGCACCACGAATAAGGCCACCGGCGGTGCGGGCGGTAACGGCGGTGCCGGCGGTGCGGGCTTCGCGGGCGCCAATGGCACCTCCGGTATTGAGGCCAACGGCGGTAACGGCACCGCAGGCGGTAACGGCGGTGCCGGCGGCATCGGCGGCGGTGCCAACTCCACTACCGGTAACGGTGGCGCAGGCGGGGCCGGCGGTAATGCCGGCACAGGCGGCGCAGGCGGTAACGCCGGATCCGGCGGCAACGCGACCAACGGCGATGAGGCCACCGTCGGCGGTGACGGCGGCATTGGCGCCGACGGCGGCGTAGGTGGTGCCGGTGGAATTGGCGGCAACGGCGGCGCTTCAGGAACTAATGGCAATGGCGGTGCCGGCGGCCTCGGCGGTGCGGCGGGTGCCGGTGGGGCCGGCGGGACCGGCGGCAACGGTGACTCCACCAATGTCAACGGTGCTGCCGGCGGCGATGGTGGTCTCGGCGGTAATGCGGGTGCGGGCGGCGCGGGTGCCAGTGCGGGGACGGGCGGCGCCGGTGGCAGCACGGGCACCGGTGGCAACGCGGGTGCTGCCGGTATCGGTGGGGTCGCCGGCAGGGGCGGTGTCGGCGGAACCGGTGTTAGCGCCGGCACGGTGTTCACACCGAGCACCGCGAACCAGGCCGTTTCTGGTCTGGCGATCAGCAGCTTCTCAAACACCGATGTGCTGCTGGTGTCGGTGTCGATCCCGAATGCTCCGTCTGGAACGACCTTCACGTTCACCAACACCACCGGCCTGACGCCGAGCTACGGGTTCACCTTCGGCAGTGCGATGACGACGATCAACTTCACCGGAACGAAGGCCGACGTCAACGCTGCGCTGGCCTCGATGGAGCTGTCGACCGGCGCGGCTCAGGGCGCGTTCAACTTCGACATCACGTCGTCGATCAACACCGGTACGACCGTCTACTACAACGCGGTCACCAATAGCTACTACCAGTACTTCGCTTCCCAGAACATCACCTGGACCAACGCACGGACTCAGTCTCTGACCAAGACGCTCAACGGCGCCACGGGCTATCTGGTGAATATCACCACCGACCAGGAGAACGATTTCGTCAAAAACAATGTCAACGCCTCAGATATCTGGATCGGAGCCTCTGACCAAGCGGTGGAAGGGGTTTGGAGGTGGATGGACGGTCCGGAAGCCGGCGTTCAATTCTGGCAGGGCAGTACGCCCGCCCGGGGCGGATACGTGACCGGTCCGTTCAACTACGCGGCGTGGGCTGTTAATCAGCCGGACAATGCCGGAAACAACGAGAACTGGGGGTCCACCAATTTCCGGGGCACGCTCGGTGCGTGGAATGACCTTCCCATCGGCGGCGCCAACCTCGTCAAGGGCTATCTCGTCGAGTACACCGAGCCGGCGGGTGGTTGGACCGGAGTGCAGCAGCAGTACAACACCGCGTACGTGGGTAGCGCCCAGGGCGGTATCGGTGGCGCTGGCGGCGTCGGCGGTCTGGGTGGCAACGGTGCGGCCGGTGGCGCCAATGGCGGTACGGCCAGTGTCGGTGGCAACGGCGGTGTCGGCGGTGTCGGCGGCGCCGGTGGAACCGGTGGGTCGGGTAATGGTGGGTCGGGCGGACCCGGTGGCACCGGCGGCGGCGGCGGAACCAGTGGTACCGGTAATGCCGGCACCGCGGGATCGGCCGGCGGCGCCGGAACGGATGCGACCGGCACCCCGGGCGGTACCGGCGGCGTTGGAGGCGACGGCGGAACCGGAGGCATCCTCTAACCGAATCGACGCGATCGGCCCGATCCAGTGCAGGGTTCTCGCGGAGGGCGCTAATCCCGCCGCGAACGCCCCTCGTGACGCGTAGATTTCGTCGCGTCATGCGAAATCGGGGAGGCCGCAGTTGAAGACCGAGAACATCAATCACGCGTTTCTTGATGGTGTTGTGGACGGCAGCCACGAGGATGTCTACTACCACTTCGGGGTGGCATCCACCGATCCGGTGCTGGCCAAACTGCGCGATGTCAAAGCGGTCATCATGGCCGGATCCGGTGGGCGCATCAAGGAATTCGCGCAACGCTGGAGTGAACTCAACGCGGGCTCGGAGATCGTCGCCTTCCCCAAAGAAGACCGCTTCGTCACCCGCTACACCGCCGGCGTGCTGTTCGCCTCACACGGTATGGGTATGCCGAGTGCCTCGATCGCTCTGCAGGAACTCATGCGCATGGTGTTCTTCCTCAAGGCCGGCGATCTCGATGCCATGGACGAGGTGTTCTGGTGCCGGGTCGGCACCAGCGGCGGTGTCGGACTGCCCGGCGGCACCGTCATCGTCTCCTCTGAAGGGCTCATGGCTGATCTCAAGCCCTACCGACTGCTCAATGGCGGCACCGGTGAGTATTGGTTCGACGGACGATTCCCGGCCGCGACCTCGCAGGCGATCATCGCCGCCAACGAGCACACCGACTTCGAGATCGTGGCCGCCAAGACGGTGGCCGGCAATGAGTTCTTCCTCGAGCAGTTTCGTCTGGACGGGGCGATCTGTCTGGAGACCCCGGAAACCAAGATGGGCTGGCTGCGCTGGCTGCACGACAATGGCGTCGCCAATATCGAGATGGAAGGTGCGATGCTCGCCGGTTATCTCAACTGGTGGGGCTTCTCACAATTCGCCATGATCTGCTGCACGCTGCTCAACCGACTTGAGGGAGATCAGGTGACCGCCACCGCCGCGCAGTTGCACAAGTACAGCGAGGATTCCGGCGTGGCACTGTTCAATTACCTCGCCGCGAGTCTGCTCGGCGTCTGACAATGTGACGGAGCATCATCGGCCTTCGCCGACGCGCAGCGATGCTTCATCCATGTCGATTCCAATAACGTCGGCGACGCGAACCAAGTCGGCATCCCACGCCAATAGCGTCAAAGCCCGACGGTGTGCGACCGCTGCGATCATGCAGTCGACCATGCCTCGGGGGGTGATGCCCGCGTGACGGCATCGTCGGTAGATTCGGGTCGCCGCGTCAAAATCGGCCACCGCATCGAAGGGTGCTAAATCGAATCGCAGCAGCATGCGCCGGAGATCGTCCTCACGCGCATCACTTCGTGCGCCCGCCAGCACCTCCATCAGCACCGGCTCGGTGAACATCAGCGGCCCGTCGTCGGCGATCAACTCGGCGATGCGTTGGTCCGCTCTACTGCCGGTGGCCCGGTCGTACTCGACCCACGCGGAGGTATCGGCCAGGATCACTCGACGCCACGCGGACCGGTATCGGCCGGAACCTCACCGATGGCTTTCGCACCCCGCATTGCCAGGGCCTGCTCGCGTGTCATCGGCTGGCCGGCGAGATGTCGCAGAGCAAGATCCACGGCCTCGGTCTTGGTGTGGACCCCGTAGCGGGTCTTGATCGCCTCGATATAGACGTCTTCGATTTCGATATTCGTGCGGACCTTCGCCATACACCTAGAGTACACCTAAGGTGTAAAGTAGGTGTACCGGTCGGACCTTTGCGTCGGAACGCACCGGCCTGCCCGTTCGCAGGATTATCGTCCCACTCGTGACCGACCACGCCGAACTGTTCACCCGCGCCAACACCGCCGTCATCGACTCCCTGGGCCCGGCGCCCGACGATGTCGACATCCCGGCCGTGAAGCGCACCTCCAAAACTCTCGCCGGGCGTATTGACCACACACTGCTCAAACCCGATGCCACCCTCAGCGCCATCGAGACGTTGTGTGATGAGGCCCGCGAGCATGGCTTCGACTCGGTCTGCGTCAACACCCGGTGGGTGCCGACGGCGGTGGAACGACTGGCTGGATCCGATGTCATGGTGTGCACGGTGGTGGGTTTCCCCCTCGGTGCGATGACACGACTGGCCAAAGCCGAGGAGGCCCGCATCACCGTCGCCGAAGGCGCCGACGAAGTCGATATGGTGCTCGACATCGGCGGTCTGCTCTCCGGCGATCTTGCTGCGGTGTACGACGACATCCTCGGCGTGGTGGGGGCGGCCCGGCCGGTACCGGTGAAGGTGATCCTGGAGACCAGCATGCTCACCGATGAGGAGAAGGCGATCGCCTGCTTGATCGCGGCGCGCACCGGCGCGGCCTATGTGAAGACCTCCACCGGCTTCGGAGGCGGCGGCGCCACGGTCGAGGATATTTCGCTGATGCGGCACATGGTGGGGGATCGGTTGGGCGTCAAGGCATCTGGTGCGGTCCGCAACCATCGCGATGCGGAGAAGGTGTTGCACGCCGGTGCCGACCGGATCGGTGCGTCATCGTCAATCGCCATCATCAGCGGTGGCGATGCCGCCCCCGGCGGGTACTGACCCGTGACACTGCTGGAGACCGCGCGCGCCTGGCTGGCCGACGATCCTGATCCGGTGACGGCCGCAGAACTGTCGGCATTGATCGATCGCGCCGAAGCGGGGGACACCGCGGCCGCCGACGAACTTACCGACGCGTTCGACGGCACCCTGCAGTTCGGCACGGCGGGACTTCGTGGCCGACTCGGCCCAGGCAGCAACCGGATGAACCGGATCGTGGTGGCGCGCGCGGCGGCCGGACTGGCGGCGTAT